>CAZVZF010000153.1:0-1524 GCA_964631095.1 uncultured Eubacteriales bacterium | reverse complement strand
AGTGCCTTTTTTCTTGTTACCAACAAAATGAAAGGCTTCTTTGTTATATCAACGAAGGGCTCGTGGGAGAATCGAAAAGTAGCACAGCCTTAAATGTGATACAATAAAGCCAGTTCCGAAAGGTGGGATGGAAATGGCTCATTTGGATGCCGCGATGCGGCGCATGCAACACGGCGACGCCCATGCCATGGAAGACCTTTATCATGACTTACAGCGTCCCATCTATTTCTATCTCTTATCCTTGGTACGGCGACCTGCGCTGGCCGAGGACCTTAGCCAAGATGTCTTTGTGCAAATGTATGCCAAAGCGAAACTCTATCAAATAGGCACTAATGTCAAGGCATGGGCCTTCACGATCGCCCGTAATCTAGCGCTCAATGCCTTGCAACTCGACAAGCGCGAAGTGCTCATGGACGTCAGCGTACAAGAACAAATGCTTGGCAGTGAAGAAATGACGATTGATGAGGGGTCTCCAACCATTGAACTCGCCATGAAATTGTTAACCGAAGAAGAATTCCGCATTCTAAGTCTCATCCTCTTTGCCGAATTGAAACGACGGGAGGTCGCCGTGCTGCTCGATCAGCCACTTCCTACCATTACCTGGAAATATCATCAAGCCCTTGCGAAATTGCGCGAGAAGCTCGAAACAACCTCATAGAAAGGAGGAATCCTCGATGAAACGCAACGATTGGAAACGCCAATTACAACTTAATGCCTGGAAGCATGTTCCGGATCAGCTTTCGACCATTCAATCGATCGTACAACATACCGAACAAGTTCCTGCGGTGCATACGCCTACTCGTTGGATTCCCCGTGTCTTGGGACTAAGCGGACTGGCAGCAGCGGTCATCCTGGGGCTCGTCGTAATGCTCACGCCTCCGGCAGCCCCTATTCTCACCGAAGCCTATGTTTCAATCGATATTAATCCTTCCTTGGAACTCATGATTGATGGGAATCAAAAAGTTTTGGTTCAGATCCCCCGCAATGAAGCCGCTACCATCGTGTTGAATGGGGTGGACCTTGTCGGAGAGTCATTGGAAGATGCCATTGCTCAATTCATCGAAGAAGCCACGCAAGCGGGTTATCTCGATGTCACAACCAGCGATAATGCCATCCTCTTAGAGGTCGTGCATGAGAACGAGGAATGGGAAATAGAACTTCGCCAAGCCATGCAACATGCGGCCGAACACGCGTTTCAACAGCAAGCCCTATTTGGAGTGGTACTCACTGGACAAGGATCGCCCGCAATGAAAGTGGCCGCCAGCGAAGCAAATCTCTCCGTCGGCAAGTATTATTTAGTCCAGCAACTGCTTGCCTTGGATGCTTCCTTGAATGTTGATCGCCTAAAAACCGAAAGTGTAAGACGGTTGCAACAAATGATGACCGAACGAGATGTCACCCAACCGCTACGTAACGAAGCCTTGGAATTGGATTTGGACAATCTCGGAACCCTCTATGAACAATATGTGGATCATCCGAGTACTGGAAACCGTCACCGCGTGGAAGCCAAACTCAACCAATTGA
>CAZVZF010000152.1:0-1531 GCA_964631095.1 uncultured Eubacteriales bacterium | reverse complement strand
GGTTCTTATGAACGAAGCCTTATCTAAGTGTTGCACTTAAGATTACAATTTACTTATATTGGATTTGTTTCTGATGTTTTAATATGAATCATTCGTTTGTTACGAAGCCAGTCTATCATATCGTGGATGGAATCGCGAATGGGGCGCGCTTTGAAATTTAAATCTTTTTGCGCTTTTGCCGAACTTATGTAACTATTTGAGGTAAGAGTGTATAGAGAATATGCTGTAAATAGCGGAGGAATTCTCCGCATGCGATAGTATAGTTCGGAAAAGATTGAGGTGGATTTCACGAGCCACATTGGAACAAAATATTTCGGTGCATGGATCCCCGTTTCTTCTTCAAGAATTTGAAAAAGTGATGATACATCAATTCGTTCGCCACCTAAGATATAACCTTCCTTCTTATCAGAAAGAGAAGCATGAATAATTCCGGTTGCTACGTCACGCACATCTACGAAGTTATAGGCTCCTCGCACTTTAGCAATTATTTTGCGATTTACAAACTCAATCATTAATTGACCAACATTGGATACTTTATATTCATAAGGACCAATCACTCCAGAAGGAAATAACACAACTGCATTGAGTCCTGCTCGGATAGCATCAAAAACATATTGAGTAGCGATTGCCTTGGTTTTACCATAGCTTCCCTTTACTTTTGAAATGTCAATTTGATCGACTTCACGGATGAAATCAATTTTGTTATGAAAAGGGATGGCATGAACCGAACTAACATAAGCAAGTCGTTGTTTCGGGTTTTGCTGAACTGCTCGAACAACATTCTTCGTGCCAATAACATTGACCGAATACATGAATTGATACTGGCCTCGTGAAATATCGATAATTCCAGCCAAATGATACACGCAATCAGCTCCAGCAAAAGCAAGAGTGAGACTAGAAGGATCACGAACATCGCCATAAAAGAGTTCAACATCGAGTCCAAATAGCGCAGTTAGATTATCATTGGGCAAAACTAAAACACGAACGTGATCTCCTCGCTCAAGCAACTGACGAACGACAACATTGCCAATATGTCCCGTTGCACCAGTGACGACACAAATGCGGTTCATTGTATCACCTCAATAAAAGTATATCATACTTCATGTGTAGAGAATGCTTACATAGGGATTTTGCATCTGATAATCATCACAATAACGACACGTGTTGATATTTAAAAAGGGATTGCTCCCTTTTTTTCTTAGTTGAATTGAACTAAGAAGTAGTTTTTCTTCCCACGACGCAATACGAATAATTTCTCGTCGATGGCATTCGAAGGTGACAACATGAGAGAAGCGTCTTCAATTTTTTCGCCATTAAGGGAATAGGTTCCCTTCCCAAGTAATTCACGAGCTTCACGACGTGAGCTTGCTGCTTTGAGTTCTACTAGTGCATCAATAATATTGATTGGATGTTGAATTTGGATACTCGAGACTCCCTGAAGACAAATTTGAAGCTGAGAAGCACTTAGTTCTTTAACATTACCGCCAAAAAGAACAGACGTCATTTTCTGGGCCTCTACCAAGGCTTGTTC
>CAZVZF010000151.1:0-1571 GCA_964631095.1 uncultured Eubacteriales bacterium | reverse complement strand
ATATTCTATCATTAATCAATGGCTTTCCACTCATTTCTTCGGGAATTTCGCATTGGAGTAGTCTCAATATTGTGGGTGCAACATCGGCTAATTTCCCTTCACCTTCCCGCAACTGATAACGAGTGGATGTTAGTAAGAATGGAACAGGATTGGTTGTATGAGCGGTCAGCGGTTGCCCTAAATCATCGCGCAAACTTTCGGCATTTCCATGGTCTGCAAGCAACAGCATTAATCCTCCTACTTGCTCAAGATAGTGAGCGATTTCTCCAACACATTCATCCACAGTTTCAACCGCTCGAATCGTTGCATTCAAGTCTGCCGTATGTCCAACCATATCACAATTCGCAAAATTTAAGATGACAACATCATAATCATGTTCTTGCAAATCGCCCAACAAAGCATCTTTAACTTCGTACGCTGACATCTCTGGTTTTTGATTATACGTTGCAACTTTAGGGGAAGGAATAAGAATGCGTTTGCATCCAGGTAATTCCGGCCGTTCTTTTCCATCATAATTGACAGTACCATCAAAAAAGAAGGTGACATGAGCATACTTTTCAGTCTCGGCAATGCGTAATTGATGATAACCTTTGGATGCTAGAAATGGTCCTAACGGCGAGGTTAAAGAAGGGAGTTCAAAGGCAATCTTTCCGCGTACGGAATCCGCATACTTCATCATGGAAACCAACTCAATATGAAGCAATTGAGGTTGTGGACAATAGTGATATTTTTCTTCATAATAAGTAGGATTCGTCAGAATTGTTGCAAGCTGAATCGCGCGATCCGGGCGGAAATTAGCAAATAATACGAGATCGCCATTCTGAACTTGACCCAAATTATCCTGGGCATAAGCCGGCAATACATATTCATCGGACGGCATTGTTCCTGCTTGATGCATGCGTTCGTATTCAAGATGAATATAATCAATCGGATTCGAAAAAGATGGTCCTTCACGACGGACAATCGCACCATACGCTTGATCCAAACGTGAGAAATTCTTATCGCGATCCATCGCAAAATAACGGCCACTAATTGAAGCAATGGTACCAATTCCTATTTTCTTACAATAAAGCATCATTTCTTCAATGAACTGCGGGGCAGTATCGGGTTCAACATCACGACCATCTAAAAACAAATGGATAAATACTTGCTTAATTCCTCTTCGTGCGGCAGTTTCTAATAAAGCATAAAGGTGACGTTGATGAGCATGAACACCCCCATCGCCAAGAAGTCCCATGAGATGAACTTTAGCGTGCTGATGCAATGCACGATCGAGTGATTCGCATAAAGACGGATTTTGAAAAAAAGTTCCGTCTTGAATAAAGGAATCTAATAAGGTAAGTGATTGGTATACGATACGACCTGCACCAAGATTCATATGCCCCACTTCTGAGTTCCCCATTTGTCCTTTTGGTAAGCCCACCGCTTCACCTGAGGCAGACAATTCACGATGAGGATATCGCTCGAACAACGCATCAAGATTGGGTTTCTTTGCAGCCAAGATCGCATTTCCAATTGTACGATTACTAATTCCAAATCCATCCATGATACAAAGGATAATTGGCTTTTGA
>CAZVZF010000150.1:0-1586 GCA_964631095.1 uncultured Eubacteriales bacterium | reverse complement strand
CGTGTTTGAAGATGACCAAGGGAAAATGAATCGCTCATTAAGTTGTAATAGTGAACGATTCATTTTCCCTTGGTCATCTTCAAACACGCGTAAATGAACAACCTTCTCGGCCATTTTCTGAAGGGTGAGTTCATTGTCTTGGTTTTGAAATCCAACCAAAATGAGGAACCCTTGTTGAATTTTTCCAATAATTTGCCCTTGAACTTTCACAGAAGCGTTGCCCACTCGTTGAATTACAATTCTCATGATTTCTCCCTCTTTTCATTCTCAAAAAAGACCACGTCTAAGACTATTCTATATTATATAGATATATGGACGAACTGTCGACGGCGGTTGATTGACTATTCCTACATTCTTCATTATGATTATAGGAGATAGAAATGGAGTTCGATCATGTTCCACCTAGTCACGCGTTTTGCAAAACGCCTCTCTAAATTCTTATTCTCACGTGCCTTTTTGTTTTCATTTTTAGTCCTTTCCCAATTTGGACTTCTTTTTTATTTTGTTTTTACCATTACTGAATTATCCTTACCCATTTATTTCTTGATGTATGCAATCAACCTCTTATTTGTGGCTTATTTATTCCGTTCGGATACCAATCCGATGTATAAACTAACCTGGGTATTTGTTATTCTCGCGATTCCCATTTTTGGGGGTGTGATTTACTTTGTCATTGGTGTTCAGCGCTTGGACAAGAAAATGCTACGAGAATACGAACGTATTCGCGCAACAAGCAAGAAATATGCTTTATCCAACGATGAACTTGCAAGGTCCTTAGCTCATGAACATCCGCATCTATTCCGTCAGTCTCAATACATCACGAAGGCTGCTTCTCAACCGGTTTATTCGGATACCGTTTCCACCTATTTCCCTACAGGTGAGCGTTATTTTGAAGCTTTAGTTCAAGAATTAAAAAAAGCTAAGAAATTTATTTTTCTCGAGTATTTCATTATCCGAGAAGGAATCATGTGGAATGATATTCTAGCCATTCTAACTGAAAAGGTTCGCGAGAATGTTGAGGTCCGTCTTATTTATGATGATATCGGATGTCTATTTACGTTACCCAAGGATTACTGGATTCAAATGAACCAACTTGGCATTCACACCGTTGTTTTCAATCCTTTGCGTTTACGAATGAGTGTTTTTATTAACAACCGTGATCACCGCAAAATTTGTGTCATTGATGGAAAGATCGCTTTTACTGGAGGCATTAACCTTGCTGACGAGTATATTAATGAAGAGTTGCGATTCGGCCATTGGAAAGACACTGGTGTTATGATTAAGGGGGAGGGGGTCCGCAGCTTTACTTTGATGTTCTTGGAGATGTGGCATTTTGCCAATCGCTCAGAGCCCAATGACTTTATGGTATACTTACCAACGAGTACCGGCGTAATTGCCAAAAAGGGCGAATTGGTGCAGCCTTATGCAGATGATCCCTTGGATGAAAAAAACGTCGCTGAATATACGTATCTTAATATGATTAATCAGGCAAACCGTTACCTCTACATAACGACTCCTTATCTCATCTTAGATAATGAGCTCATCACTGCATTGAGTCTTGCAGCCTCTAGTGGAGTGGATGTTCG
>CAZVZF010000149.1:0-1626 GCA_964631095.1 uncultured Eubacteriales bacterium | reverse complement strand
AAAAATCAAGTGATTGCAATATCATATAGGAGAATTCCGTATAGGAAATTCCATCCTGAAGTCGAGAAGCAACAACATCTTTTGCTAACATATAATTAATTGAAAATGACTTCCCAAAGTCGCGTAAATAATCTATTACCGAAATCTTGTGAAGCCAATCGTAATTATTTACCATGATGGTACGATTGGAATCTGAAAAGTCAAGAAATTGACTAAGTTGTCGCTTTATGGATTCTGCGTTCTTCAATGATTGGTCAAGAGTAAGTAGTTGGCGTTCATTTTTACGACCCGATGGATCGCCAATCAGTCCAGTTCCGCCACCCACCAACGCTATAATTCGGTGTCCTTGACGTTGAAAGCGCATTAGCATCTGAATAGGAACTAAATGTCCGATATGCAGAGAATCCGCAGTAGGATCAAAGCCACAATAAAGTGTAGCTTTCTTTTCAAGTAATTGTCGTAATAAAGTGATGTCTGTCACATCTTTGAGAAGACCTCTCCATTGTAACTCAGTAATAAAATCCATAGCTATCACCTTTCTATCGTTTAGAAGATTTACGGCGAACATACGTTGTCGCAAAATTATAGGATTTGTTGGAGAGAGTTCCTTGAAGCATCTTTGTCAACATGCGCATGGTAATGGAACCCACTTCATACCAATCAACTTCAAATGTTGATACTTGAGGACGAGCCATGCGCGCATGTTTGGTTCCCACGATAGCAACAGTTTCTAGTTGTTCGGGAATGCGATACCCAAGATCGAGGGCAGCATTGTTGATGGCAATTGCAAGGGAGTCTCGAGGAAGGATGTAGAGTTCATTGGCAGGTGGCGTATTTTGGAATTGAGTTTTGTAATAATCATAGATTACAGTATAGGAATCTGAGATATCAATGGATTGAAAATCAACCTCAGCGATAGTTGATACAACACTTTCAATCGCATTTTGAAAACGATTAATCATGTGCCAATCCTTATTAGGGTCGCGAAGAAAACGGATGGTCCGAATGCCTTGGGCTACTCGTTCAGCAATGTAACGTGCAAGACTTGTAGAATAATCGATGTTCACATTTGCATTGTGCTGATGAAGACTATCTTCGCCAATAATAACGATTGGCAATGAAAAATTTGTAAGTTTCGAAACATCTTCAGCATTCAATTGACTATTAAAGACGACAATCCCCTCTACGCGGGACGCAATCACGCGATCAATCGCATTCGCAACATCGCTTATTCCTTCATAGGTAAAAACAGAAGGAGAATATCCATAAATTTTACATACATCTAACATTCCTGCCATAATGTTATTAATATACACATAATTTGGTGATGGCAAAACAATACCAACATTAGCAGTAAGTTGAGTTGCTAAACCACGGGCAATTCCACTTGGAATATAACCCAAACGGGTAATAACATCATTGACCAATCGTTCAGTTTCCGGCGAAACATTTCCCTTGCCATTTAAGACTCTTGAAACCGTGGCAAGCGATACATTCGCTTCTTTTGCAACCTGGTAGATTGTTGCACGGTTTTTTTTGTCATTTCCCATCATATTTCCCTCCTCCACTGCTAATTGATAAAAAAGAAAGCGCTTTCTTTTACTGTTTCATTGTACTTGATAGGAA
>CAZVZF010000148.1:0-1680 GCA_964631095.1 uncultured Eubacteriales bacterium | reverse complement strand
TGAATAGTTGGAGGAATCTCATGAAACCATTTGATAGCAAAACCATCAATGGCGACGTTTTTCGCCAGATGATCATATCCGGTTCAAACAACCTGTTTAACTCGTATCCTGATGTGGATGCCTTAAACGTCTTTCCTGTTCCCGACGGGGACACTGGGACGAATATGAACCTGACCATGACTTCTGGCGCCAAAGAAATTATGAATGTACGCAACGAGTCCATCTATGAGGTGGCTAAATCCTTTTCACGCGGCTTATTGATGGGAGCTCGTGGGAACTCAGGCGTTATTCTGTCGCAAATATTCCGCGGCTTTGCTCAAGGTCTGGAAGGCAAAGCTGCCATTGATTTGGATGACTTTGCTGCGGCTTGGGTCGCTGGTACGGAAGTGGCCTATAAGGCTGTGATGAAACCCGTAGAAGGGACCATCTTAACCGTCATTCGAGAATCAAGCACCGCGCTGAAAGACAACATCACCAATTTCAATACCTTTGGGCAAGCCATGGTGTATTTAATTGAAGAAGCGAAAAAATCGCTCCAACATACCCCTGAGTTATTGCCTGTCTTAAAAGAAGTGGGGGTTGTCGATTCGGGAGGCGCCGGTTTATTAAAGATTTTTGAAGGATTTTTGGAAGGGTTACACGGGAAAACTGTGGAACGCAAACAAATTTCCTTGGAACCGACCAAACCACAACCCTATCAAGGGACAGGTTATGCAGCGACGGCCTTAGAGAATGAAGAATTTGGCTACTGCACCGAATTTATTATGCGACTCGGTGGGGAAGGCAAAAAGGTTTTTGATCAAAAACGGTTTTCCACCGTGTTGGAATCACTAGGCAATTCACTAGTTGTCGTTCAAGATGAAGATGTGGTGAAAGTTCACGTTCATACTTTACGTCCTGGTGTGGTGTTGAACTACGGGCAAATCTATGGAGACTTTGTCACTCTTAAGATTGAAAATATGCAAGAACAGCATAGCAATCTCGTCGCTCAAGAAGTCACGGGATTTCACAACCATGAAACCAATGGAGCCGTGGCACCGGCTAGCAAAGAAACGAAAGAATATGCGTTGATTGTCGCTTCCGCTGGAGAAGGCTTGAAAAACATGTTTGAAAATCTCCGCGTGGACTATGTGGTCACCGGGGGCCAAACCATGAATCCTTCGACCGAAGATTTTGTGGCAGCGATTCGTCATGTGAATGCGCGTAACATTTTTATTCTTCCCAACAATAAAAACATTATCATGGCGGCCGAACAAGCTTGTGGGGTAGTTCCCGATGTCAATTGTGTGGTCATTCCCAGCAAATCCATCCCTCAAGGATTAACCGCTTGCATGATGTTCAATCCGGATGCGGATATGGAGGCCAACGAGCAAGAAATGCGCGAGGCCATCACGCGAGTCAAAACCGGTCAAGTGACCTTTGCGATTAAAGATACCAAAATTGATGGGATGAACATTAAGAAAGATGAATACATGGGTATCAATGATAAAACCATTGTTTGCTCGGAAAAAGTTTGTGATCACGCCGCGAAAAAACTGTTGGATCACTTGATTGATGAAGATTCCGCCATCGTTACCATTATCTATGGGGATAAGGTATCCGCAGAAGAGGCCAAACAGTTGGCTGATTATGTGGCTGATAAATACATGATTGAAGTCGAATTGCACCAAGGTGGCCAAC
>CAZVZF010000147.1:0-1741 GCA_964631095.1 uncultured Eubacteriales bacterium | reverse complement strand
CAGTTGGAAGTGAACCGAGATAAACGTTGCCCGTAGTTCCATCCAATGAAATGAAGTCCCCTTGACGTAAGGTGTGACCATTTACTTCCATTTTGAGTTCTTCTTCTTCAATGTGTAGGGCAGAACATCCAGCAACGCAGCATTTACCCATGCCTCTAGCAACAACCGCAGCGTGTGAGGTCATGCCACCTCGAGCTGTAATGATGCCTTGGGCGTGATCCATTCCCTCGATATCTTCAGGGGAGGTTTCAATTCGAACAAGAATAACTTTTTTGCCATCCTTCGATTGCTTGACAGCTTCTTCGGCGGTGAAGACAATTTGACCAAATGCTGCACCAGGTGAAGCAGCAAGTCCTTGAGCAATAGGTTTTTCCTTTGCAAGAGCCTTTGGATCAAAAGTAGGATGTAACAAAGCATCGAGTTGAGAGGGATCGATTAATAAAAGAGCGTCTTCTTTTTGGATAAGCCCTTCATCAACCATATCACAAGCTATTTTTAATGCTGCATGAGCTGTGCGCTTTCCATTTCGCGTTTGTAACATATAGAGCTTTCCATTTTCGATGGTGAATTCCATATCTTGCATGTTGCGATAATAGACTTCAAGCTTCTTTGCTAACATTGCAAATTCATCGTAAACGTTGGGCATAATCCGTTTCAATTCATCAATACTTAGAGGAGTACGGATTCCTGCAACGACATCTTCTCCTTGGGCATTCATTAAGAATTCACCAAAAATATGATTATCGCCTGTAGCAGGGTTTCTTGAGAAAGCAACACCCGTACCACTATTGTCACCCATATTTCCAAAGACCATTTGTTGAACATTCACTGCCGTACCAATATCATGTGGAATATCATTCATCTTACGATAATAAATCGCTCGAGCATTGTTCCAAGAACGGAAAACGGCAAGGACGGCTGCCATTAATTGCTTGCGAGGTTCAGTAGGGAATGCCTCGCCTTTACGCTTTAGATATTCAGCTTTGTATTTAACTACAATTTCTTTCCAATCGATGGCAGTCATATCAGAATCTGTATGATACCCTTTGCTTTTCTTATGTTGATCAAGAATATTTTCAAATGGAGTTTTTCCCAATTCTTCTACGACATCAGAATACATTTGAATAAAACGGCGATAGGAATCATATGCAAATCGAGGATTCCCAGTAAGAGAAGCGATTCCCTCAGCAACCTCATCATTCATCCCTAAATTTAATACTGTATCCATCATCCCGGGCATTGAAAATTTTGCGCCAGAACGAACTGACACCAAAAGTGGGTTTCGTGGGTCTCCAAAAGTCTTTTTAACTGTACCTTCTAATGTGGAAAGAGCGCGAAGAATCTCCTCAACAATATCATTGTTAAGATTCTCGCCATCAGCATAATAACGCCCGCATGCTTCGGTCGTGACGGTAAATCCTTGGGGAACTGGTAAGCCAGCGACTGTCATATCTGCAAGACCTGCTCCTTTTCCTCCAAGTAAATCCTTCATTGATCCGTTGCCTTCATGAAAGAAATATACATACTTTTTGCTCATGTTCCTGCTGCTATTCCGTTGAATAGAAATAGCTCTCCTTTCTAAGAATATCAACATCTCTCTTAAATTTTATTATAGTACAAAAAGACATTTGATACAATCACTTCCCCATAAAACATCATGATAAAAAAACTCAGACTATGCTGACTTTGTTAGTTTGTAAATGATGTGAGACTAGATTGAAGAGGAAAAAATAAGTAATAT
>CAZVZF010000146.1:0-1749 GCA_964631095.1 uncultured Eubacteriales bacterium | reverse complement strand
ATTTTTATGAGCCTCTTTTTTTATTTTGTGTTGCACTTGAACGGTAAATTCACCGTCCAAGAAAAAACTGCACTTCGTGCAGTTTCAAAGCAAAGGAATATGCTGTTGTCGACATTGATCGACCATTGCTGGCGGCCAATAGGAGGCTTGGACTTCACCAATGTGTTGCTTCTCTAATAAATATTGGCACATCCTTGATTGACCAATCCCGCCCCCAATGCTTAAGGGCAATTGATGGGCAAGAACCCGTTCATGAAAAGGACCCATCTGCCATTTCTCGCGTGTTTGTAATTGACGTTGTAACGCCTCAGCATCGACGCGAATACCCATGGATGAGAGTTCCAACACCCGCTTTAATGGTGCGTGATAAACGAGTAAATCGCCATTTAACGTCCAATCATCATAATCAGGGCTGCGCGGTCCGTGAGGAATACCATCTCCCAAGGGCGCCCCGATTTGTTCAATAAAGACCGCACCATAGATTTCCACCACCCGCTGTTCTCTTTCACAAGGCGACAGCGTGGGATAGGTTTGTCGCAAGGTTTCACTATTGATAAAAGTAAGCGTAGCTGGAAGTTTGGAAGATAGTTGAGGATAGCGCAGGAGCAATCGTTGTTCGATGGTTTGCATCACCTGATAGATGGTTCGAACTTCTTGTTGCAAGTAGGCTTGAGTGCGATCCTTTGCTTCGATGCTCTTCTCCCAATCCCATTGATCAACATACAAGGAATGGGTTTCATCTAGGATCTCATTAGGACGGATGGCATTCATATCGGTGTAGAGTCCGTGGTGTAACGGGATGGCATACTCATGAAGCGCTTGTCGCTTCCATTTGGCTAACGATTGCACAACTTCGACAATAGTCCCTTGATACTCAAACGACAGCGGAGGTTCATAACCCGACAAACGATCATTCAGCCCCGTGTCTGCGGCAACAAACAAGGGAGCCGATACCCGTACCAAGCGAAGGGCTTTGGCAAGTTCCATTTCAAAAGCATCCTTGATCCATTTGATGGCCGCTTCGGTTTCTTGAATAGTTAAGTGACTTTGATACATGGGCGCCCTCCTTATATTCATAATGCTCGTATTCTAGCGACTCCCTCGCTCCAAGTCAATGCATTCCATGAAAAAACCGCTATGAAAGCGGTTTATTTCCGTAGTTATTTATGATAAGGCTGATGATGCAAGATCATCCAGCCACGATACAATTGCTCGAGGACCATAATCCGCATCATCTGATGGGGAAAGGTTTGGGCGCCAAAGGACCATGACCAGTTGGCTCGTTGCTGAACAGCCTCCGAGACACCATAGGATCCACCAATGACAAAGGTCAGTTGAGACCCATGCAACGACCACTGCTCCAAACGTTGGGCCATGTGCTCCGACGAAATGTTCGCCCCACCGCCCTCTAGCAAGATGACAACATCTTCCGGCTTGATTTTAGCTAAGATGCGCTCCCCTTCTTGTTCTTTGGCAAGTTCAATCTCCGCAGGTCGCTCACTTTTATTATTGGCTTCGGCAAGCTCGATGATGTCCAATTTGATGAAACGAGACAACCGCTTACAATATTCTGTTTGGGCGAGGGACCAATATGTTTCCTTTAAGGTCCCCACGACCAACAAGCGTACACTCATCATTACAGTTGAACCGTATAATTTTTGGTAATACCTAAAGAATTGACCGTCGTGAGGGTAATGCTCTCTCCCGCAATCGTGCGAACCAAATAACTGGCGAGCGAGGCAATGTTGG
>CAZVZF010000145.1:0-1763 GCA_964631095.1 uncultured Eubacteriales bacterium | reverse complement strand
TGTAGGCATTGTTGATGTCATGAAAATTACAAATGTTGTTAGTAGTCAAGAATTCACGATGTTTGAAGCATTAATCTTTGCTGGGTTCCTTTATTTTATCGTGACCTATTCCATCTCCAATTTGATTAAACGTATGGAAAGGAGACTTGATGTTCATGCCCATCACTAAAATATTACAAGCGACAGATATCACAAAATCTTTTAATCATCTCGAAGTATTACACCACGTCAACTTTGAGGTTGATGAAGGAGAAGTTGTTGTCGTAATCGGACCATCTGGCTCAGGAAAATCGACTCTATTACGCTGCCTAAATTTACTTGAAACGCCTCAAAATGGAACTATATTTTTTCAAGGAAACATTATCTTTGACTCGAAAGCAGCTAGAAAAAAACTCCATCGGCAGAACATAGAACTCGATGAATTGCGAGCAAAAATGGGAATGGTATTTCAATCCTTTAATTTGTTTTCTAATTTAACCGTTATGGATAATATTCGTCTTGCTCCAATGGAAGTACAAAAACTTACGTTGGGCCAAGCCACTGAGCGAGCGCGCAGCTTGCTACAAAAAGTAGGGCTTGGTGATAAAGAAAATGCCTATCCCAACCAATTATCGGGTGGCCAAAGACAACGCGTGGCGATTGCTAGAGCGCTCGCAATGAATCCCGCTATTATGCTTTTCGATGAACCAACAAGTGCTTTGGACCCAGAAATGGTTAAAGAAGTTTTAATGGTAATGAAAGATCTTGCAAAAAGCGGGATGACGATGGTTATTGTAACTCATGAAATTGGATTTGCAAGAGAAGTCGCAGATCGAATTGTTTTTATGGACGAAGGAAATATACTCGAACAAGGAAGTCCCAAGCAGGTTCTTTCACAGCCACAAAACACAAGAACTAAAGCATTTTTGGAAGCTGTCCTATAACGATTAGCGAACGCTTGATACTATCTTTTCTCTTCTCTTTTTGTTACAATTAAACAAAGAGGTGATGTCGATGGGAATTATTGAATGGCTGAATGCGAATGCTGGTAGCGGACTTGTTTTAGTGTTATTACTACTACTTGCGGCCATGGTGCTTCTAATTATCAATGTCTCCAGAGTGAATCGAATCGCCAAAGAAACCATCGAAAATACATTAAACATTAAGGTGGATTTTATAGCCTCTACTGCTGAAAGTAAAGATATTAAGTTAGGAATTTATAATTCGAATTTCCGCGATATAATTATTTCTGCTTTTGGATTTGTTTATTTTGATCAGCAAATTGATTTCTTTGGAAACTATCGAAAAGAAACGGGTCAAGTTGAAATGAAAGTTGTTGTTTCTGCACGATCCAATATTGAGTATGTGCTCCCTGTGGAATTGCTGGAAAGCATCATCTTTGCAAACAATTTCCGGCATCGGCACATTAAAAAATTACAAGCCTACATTATTGACTCAATCGGAGCAAAGAAAGTGGTTTCTGCAAGACACATTCGTGCCATACTCAAGCGAAGATTAAAAGAGAGAGAGCGTTTAGCTAAGGAAGCGGCGCTTGCAAACCGTGATCCCAACTTAAGATGGTACACAAAATTGATGTTTTGGAAACCCCAGACTGTGGAAACCTCAACAAAGAAAACGGTTTCAATTCCCAAGAAGACAACAAAGTCTAGATCCACTAATACCAAAGAGTAAAAAGAACGGAATTATCCGTTCTTTTTCTTTATGATAAGGTGAATTTACCGTTCAAGTGCAACACAAAATAAAAAAAGAGGCTCATAAAAATC
>CAZVZF010000144.1:0-1871 GCA_964631095.1 uncultured Eubacteriales bacterium | reverse complement strand
AGAAAATGACACTGTCTGGATGAGCATTACTCCGAATGAAATTGAAACGATGCAAATAGCCATCAATGAAGTCGAAGGGCATGTTGTTTGTTATGGTTTAGGGTTAGGATATTTTGCTTATATGGCTAGTTTAAAACCGACGGTGAAATGCGTAACTATCGTTGAAAAGGATCCACATGTTATTGCGTTATTTACGCATGATTTATTGCCCCAATTTGATGAAAAAGATAAAATTGAAATCGTCCCAAGCGATGCTTTTACGTATGCCCAACACCAGTTGAAGGAAGCAAACGCCGACTTTGCTTTTGTCGATTTATGGCATGACCCTTTGGATGGTTTGCCGATGTATCTCACCATGAAATCATACGAGAAAGATGCTCCTAACACTCGATTTCTTTATTGGATTGAATCCTCCATGTTAACAATGTTACGTCGGGCGATTGTGACTCTAGTGGAAGAACAACTACAAGGATTCGGAGAAATGCCACAGCGATCAGTCCAAAATCCCATTGATGGGATTCTCAATGGTTTGTCGAAGTTTTTAAAAGATTACCCATTATCAACTTACGACGAATTGGTTGTGTTACTACAAGAATCCACCCTGCAAAGGATTGCCAGAGAACTATCGCAATGAAAAAATGCCAGTAGAAAGGATTATCTATTGGCATTTTATCTTTGTTGCCGTTATAATACATGAGGATTTCATCCAAGAGGTAACCTTATGAGTGTTTTAAATGTCGAACATGTAACCCATGGCTTTGGAGAACGTCAAATTTTCAATGATGTGTCTTTTCGTTTGCTAAAAGGGGAGCATGTTGCTTTAGTAGGTGCTAATGGAGAAGGAAAATCCACCTTTATTCATATTATCACCGGTGCGCTTCTACCCGATAAAGGCAAAGTCGAATGGGCCAAACGGGTGAGTGTTGGGTATCTCGATCAACATTCCTCACTCCAACCAGGAAGCAGTATTCGTGATGTCTTGTGTCTCGCCTTTCATGATTTATTCTTATTGGAACAAGAAATGTTTCAACTTTACGAACAAATCAACAAAGCTGATGAAAATGAAATGAACAATCTGCTTGAAGAAGCCGCCGAGATTCAAACTACTCTCGATCATAGTGGCTTTTATACCTTGGATCGTCGGATTGAACAAATGGCAGCGGGATTTGGTTTGCTTGAAATTGGGTTGGATCGATGTGTCGATGAATTAAGTGGTGGTCAACGATCGAAAGTCTTATTGACCAAATTGTTATTACAAAACCCCACGATTTTGATATTGGATGAACCGACCAATTACCTGGATGACAATCATATTCAATGGTTGGTGAATTACTTACAAAATTATGAAAATGCCTTTCTCTTGGTTTCGCATGATATTCCGTTTATCAATCAAGTCTGCAACATCATCTACCATGTAAGTAATGCGACCATCACCCGTTATGTTGGCAATTACGATGATTTTGAACGATTATATGAAGAGAAGAAAAAGCAAATTGAAAAAGACTATGAACGTCAACAAAAACAAATAGAACGTCTAGAGGATTTTATTGCGCGCAACAAAGCCCGGGTGGCGACGCGCGGAATGGCAAATAGTCGAGCGAAACAATTGGAAAAAATTGAAGTAATTGAAAAGATACGAGAAAAGAACAAACCTGTCTTTCATTTTAAGATGGCATCCGTCAACCCTGGTAGAATTGTTTATGAAGCAAGAGATTTAGTCATTGGTTATGAGAGCCCACTCACCAAACCCATCTCTTTTCAAATTGAAAAAGGACAGAAAATTGCCATTTGCGGGGTGAATGGATTAGGGAAGTCCACCTTATTAAAAACGATTCTTGGAATCATTCCGCCCTATGATGGTAGCATCGTAG
>CAZVZF010000143.1:0-1897 GCA_964631095.1 uncultured Eubacteriales bacterium | reverse complement strand
AGCCATTGACTCCATGATTCCAATTGGCCGTGGCCAACGGGAATTAATTATTGGCGACCGTCAAACTGGAAAAACATCCATTGCGATTGACACCATCACTAACCAAAAAGGCCAGAATGTGTATTGCATCTATGTGGCCATTGGTCAAAAGAATTCAACGGTCGCACAAATCGTCGAACAACTTCGTCAAGCCGGGGCGATGGAATATACTACCATTGTTTCTGCAACCGCCAGTGAACTTGCGCCTTTGCAATACATCGCTCCTTATGCCGGTGTAACCATGGGTGAAGAATGGATGGAACAAGGCAAAGATGTGCTTATTGTTTATGATGATTTATCGAAGCACGCCGTGGCGTATCGTACGCTGTCGTTGTTGCTCCGTCGTCCACCAGGACGTGAAGCCTATCCAGGCGATGTCTTCTATCTACACTCTCGTTTATTGGAACGCGCCTGTCGGGTAGGACCTGAATATGGCGGTGGTTCCATTACCGCATTGCCGATTATTGAAACACAAGCTGGCGATATTTCAGCCTATATTCCAACGAATGTTATTTCCATTACCGATGGTCAGATTTTCTTGATGACTGAACTATTCAATGCGGGGCAACGGCCAGCCATTGACTCGGGTCTTTCCGTGTCTCGGGTAGGTTCTGCTGCTCAAGTCAAAGCCATCAAACAAGTTTCGGGATCGCTGAAAGTGGAACTTGCGAACTATCGCGAACTACAAGCCTTCTCGCAATTTGGGAGTGACTTGGATGCTGCTACCAAGAGTGTCTTGGAACATGGTGCTCGCGTCATGGAAGTATTGAAGCAACCAGTTGCTTCGCCACTCTACGTCATCGATCAAGTCTTGGCCTTATTTGCCGTCAAACATCGCTTCATTAAAGAAGTTCCTGTCCATGAAATTCGGCGTTATGAAAAAGAATGGATTGATTTTGTTAAGGTCAAACATACAAGCCTATACACCGAACTCGATACGTCGAAAGCCATTTCGGAAAGTACAGAAAAAGCCTTGAAAGAGGCCTGTGAAGGATTTACCAAGAGTTTCGTCATGGCACTCAGTAAGTAGGTGAGGGCATGGCATTAGGAATGCAAGCGACCAAACGGCGCATCCGTTCGGTCACTGCCACCCGTAAAATTACCAAAGCCATGGAGCTCGTCGCCACCGCCAAATTGAAAAAAACCAAAGATCGTTTGGCGACGGTGAAGGGATACACGGATGAAGTAATGGATTTAGTGGCCAACATTGTCACTCGTGCGAAAGACGCCGAGAGTCCTTACTTGCAACCCAGCGATCCTAGCAAAGGAACCCTTTATTTAGTGGTAACCTCTAGTTTAGGATTATGCGGTGGTTACAACTCCAATCTCTTGAAATATTTTATGACTCAGGGCTATCGTCCTGAACACGACCAATTGATTGTCATCGGAAGCAAAGGGGCAAGTTTCTTTCGGGCACGTAGTGTCCCAGTAACTTCGGTTTATCCTGAAGATATGACCGGTCGAGAATGGGAACAAGCTCGTGCGGTTGCGAAACAGGCGCTTTCCGCCTATGTGAACGGCAGTGTAGGACGGGTAACGCTCGTGTATACTCGTTTTGTCAACTCGGTCACATTCCAGCCCGTTTCTGTGGACTTGTTGCCGGTTGATAAAGACCAATTTCACATCGAAGAGAAAAAAGGAAAAGAATTCTTGGATACCTTGTTCGAACCAAGTGCGGTATCCATCCTCGATTCGTTGATTCCGATGTACTTTGATTCAACCATCTATGGTCGATTGGTTGAATCGCATGTGAGCGAACAAGCTGCCCGTCGTACGGCGATGGAAAGTGCGTCCGATAACGCCGATGAACTGAAAGAAAAACTACAATTACTTTACAACAAAGCGCGTCAAACGGCGA
>CAZVZF010000142.1:0-1912 GCA_964631095.1 uncultured Eubacteriales bacterium | reverse complement strand
CCACAAACCGGACAGTATTTCACATCTGGAACAATTGGATTCCCACAACATTTACATTTCATTCTTCGTATCTCCTATCCTTTAATCTGATCAAGATATTTGGAAATTGCCGCTAAAGCATGTTGATTATGAATATGATGTTCGATGATGCTTTGCTCCATCTTCTCGGTGTTATGCGTGAAGTAGAAAGGGAACGCAATGGTATATTTTTCTTGGGATAAATCACGAGGCAAGATGGTTAACGAATAGTTCATGGGGATGGAGGTTTGTTGCAACAAGCCGGCAGTACTGTTGGTGGCTGCTTGCGAAACGCCAAACCCGCTACGTCTCCGTAATAACCCTACTCTGGCATTCCTATGATAGGGGGTCCCTACCAACTCATAGCGTAGCATGGCATCAAAGGGACAACGATAGGCTATTTGATCCCGATGAATCATGCCAAACTCTCGTTTCTGCGTATGAATGTAAAAGAAGGAACAAAGAAAGGGTTGGATTTCAATGAGTTGATAGCCCTTTTCTTTCCATTCCGTCATCATAGCATGACGCTTGTATTCGAATTGCTCGTTGGCATGGTTGAGCAATGCTTTCGCCTTTTGTTTTAAGAGCAACCATACTCCTACCGTAAGCACCATCGCTGCAAAGGCAATAAGGGTTCCCTCAATAACTCCTGCCAAAAGAAATATGAAAAAGAACACCGTGGGGCCAATGCCTAGAAATCCTAGGATCCCCGCCCAACGAAGCCGATGTCGTACCTTTCGATACAGGTCCTTCCCTAGCATCCATTTCATATGCTCACTAGGAGTATCCATGGTGATGCGGTCCCGTGTAAGCACCTGAGTCGAAGGAAGGGGACGATCGACTTGCACATCGACTTTCTTCTCGGATAAGGAAGCCTCTTCATCAAACAGATCATCCATCGAAACTTGAAACAACAAGCTGATAGCTCGTAGCTTCTCATACTCGGGTTTGGCAAGCCCACTTTCCCATTTATAAACCGTTTGGCGTGTGACCCCTAGTTCTTCCGCAAACCGTTCCTGGGAAAACCCTTTCTGATTACGTAACCAACGAATCTTCTCACATAATTCCATACAATCGACTCCTCTCATTGCCCTTATCGTAAACAAAAGGTTACATGTTGAGTACCAACCAATGGGTTGAAATGATGTAACTTTTGGTTTACATCCAAGGAAAAAATGTAGTTTTTTATTAGGATACCCACTCCAAAACAATCGAAAGAGCTCCCACAAGGGATAACACTCCCATTATCAAAAGAGCCCCATAACGAACATTGAAGAAATGCTTGATGAGGGCTTCGATGGCAAACAACAACGAGACCCCACTGAGGAGTATTAACATGATAAACCACATGATGGTCATGTTATTCACCTCTTTTTCTTTTATCCTATCACGATTGATTATCGATTGCATTGTGCTTTTTGAAATCCTTCTTTGAATTTGCTTATTCTTTGCATTTTCTTGTGCATTCCCAATGTATTGTTATTAAGAAACATTTATAATAACAAAAGAGAGGTGAATCCCCCATGAGCATTTATCAAATCGCTGTCGAAAACGCCGACGGTAAAGTTGTCATCTTAGAACAATACAAGGGGAAAGTCTTATTAGTGGTGAATACCGCCACCCATTGTATCTTTACGCCCCAATATGAACTCTTACAGAAACTCTATGACACCTATAAGGATAAGGGATTTGAAATTTTAGACTTCCCTTCCAATCAATTCGCTAACAACACCCCAGAATCGGATGAAGAAATCAAAAAATTCTGTGCCACCGAGTACAATACCACCTTTGATCGCTTCGCCAAACTCTATGTCAATGGTCCGGATGAACACTTATTGTTTACCTTGCTCAAAAAAGCTAAGGGAGGCATGCTTTCCTCGAAAATCAAATGGAA
>CAZVZF010000141.1:0-1946 GCA_964631095.1 uncultured Eubacteriales bacterium | reverse complement strand
ATTGCTTGGTTGCGCCATCCATGATGGCTTTTTCTTGCTCGGTCTTCTTCGAATAGGAAAGGATTTTATAGGCCGCTAATTCACGTTCTAGGTTCATAAAAGACCTCCTTTTGCTATGGGGGAACCAAAGAGTTTATACCTTCACTATAAAGTGTAACCCTACCTTTGTGCAAGAACAATGCATTTTTGCTAGAATTGAAGGCTAGTTTTCGTTACAATAAGAAACGGAGGCGAGTAGCATGATATCATTAGTGAACGATTACAGTGAAGGCGCCCATCCGCGCTTATTAGAGAAAATACAAGAGTTGAATCTACAAGCCAACGATGGCTATGGATTGGATCGCTATTGCGAAGAAGCACAGAGATTGATTCAGCGCGAATTAGGCGTTCCAGCAGCCATTCATTTTGTGGTGGGAGGAACCCAGGCCAACCTCACTTTTCTAAGTGCGGCCTTGCGCCCCCACGAAGCCGTCATCTCGGTCGCAAGTGGGCACATCAATGTTCATGAGACGGGAGCAATTGAAGCCACCGGACATAAGGTTCTTGTTGCCGAGGGAGTCGCAGGAAAACTAACGCCACAAGGTATTCGAAAAGTTGTATTGCATCATGAAGATGAACACATGGTCCAACCACGGGTGGTTTACATCAGCAACGCCACCGAACTTGGCGGAGTCTACACCAAAGAAGAAATAATGAATTTACGGGCGGTTTGCGACGAATATAACTTATGGTTGTACATGGATGGTGCTCGTCTTGGCAACGCCTTGTGCAGTGAAGAAAATGATTGCACCTTACGTGAATATGCGCATTACTTGGATGCCTTTACCATTGGGGGCACCAAAAACGGCGCTCTCATGGGGGAAGCCATTGTCCTTCTTCATCCTGCCATTCAACAAGACTTCCGTTTTTTGATCAAACAAAAAGGTGGCATGCTTGCCAAAGGTTTTTTATTAGGAGCTCAATTTGGTGAACTATTTCGAGATGGGCTCTATTTCCAACTCGCATTGCATGCGAATAAAATGGCGATGAAGCTCCAAAAGGGCCTGCTTAATGCTGGGATTCCTTTGTGGATGTACAGCACGACCAACTTGTTGTTTCCCATTCTTACCGCTACTCAACTAGCATGGTTGGAACAGCATGCAAGATTTAGCATTTGGGAGCGGCGTGACGATGACCGAGTCACCGTTCGCTTAGTCACTTCTTGGGCGACGGATGAAACGAAAATGGATGCCTTCTTAACAGCTTTACAACAACGAGAAAAATAGGCAGCCATGATTGGCTGCCTATCCTTTTTATGCTTCGTCATCAACGACATAGTCGAAGGCTAAAGTTGGCAGTTGGAGATCTTGCTCAAGGTCATAAATCATGACTCCATAGTTGGAGAAAACATACAACATTTGATCAATGTAGATGCCACGTTCAATGCCAAGATTATAATCCTGATTTTGATATCCGATTTGGAGCGGGGCAGTAATAATGGGACTTGCATCAAAGTCGATGTGGAATAAGACAAAGTGACTTCCATATTCATAGCGATAATTTCCCTCGACATAACCCCATTTGTAGGAATGAAGGGCAAAGCCCAGTAAGCCATGGGTCGGTGAGACAAGCAATGCTTTATGATTGTAGAGTGCTTCGGAATAGGAGTAATTGTAGGTATTGTCTTGACCTACAAAGGAATAGGTTTCTAAGGGCTCTACGGTATTTTGAGTATCATAGGCACTGACTTTAATGCCGGTAATGGCACCCGAAGGGGTGGCGGAATAACCAATGCCAATGAGACGATCTTCGCCCCAGGGGTGCATGTAGGTATTATATCCAGTTTCTTCAATGGCGTTTTCAATGACGGGATTGCTGGGATCACTAAGGTTAATGGCATAAAGTGGATCGGTTTGTTCAAAGGTGACCACATACTCAACTTCGGCTTGGAAACGAACCGATTTAAC
>CAZVZF010000140.1:0-1971 GCA_964631095.1 uncultured Eubacteriales bacterium | reverse complement strand
ATCATTGGTTTAAAAGAAGGAAGAATTGTCTTTGATGGCCCAGTTTCTGCGGTCAATGATGAAATTCTTCTGCAAATCTATGGACGACCCATTAGTGAAAAAGAGAAGTTGGGGGTCGTAGAGAAGGAAGCCTTGGTATGAAACACTGGTTTTCAACCAAGACCTTTGAGGTGAACGGCAAAACGATTCGACAACCGTTTGGTAAAATCAAAATTTACCTTCTCATTTTCGCTTTGATATTTTTCGGAAGTTTTGTATTTATCAATACCGATCAATTCGTTTTTCAGTTCAATCAGTTGTTTAAAATCATTGAGGCCTTGTTTCGTCCTCGCTCCTTTAATGACATTCATGGGAATACGACTTATGATACATGGGCCCATTATTTTGAATACATGTGGAATTTGCGTCATGTCTTGTTTTATACCATCAAGATGTGTTTTATCGGAACCTTTGTAGGAAGCGTATTCGCCATTCCTTTTTCGTTGTTTTGTGCCAACAATGTGAACTCCAACCATTGGATGGTGCAGATTGCTCGGGCCATCTTGAACTTTATTCGTACGATTCCAACCTTAGTCATTGCCTTAATTGCCGTCTTCTTCTTAGGACTTGGTTATTTACCCGGTATTATTGCCATCTCAATTTTCTCCTTTAGTATTCTTTCTAAGATGCTTTATGAAGTGATTGAAACCATTGATATGGGACCATGTGAGGCATTGGAAAGTTGTGGAGCGAATAAACTAAAAGTCATTAAGTTGGCCATCATGCCCCAAATCATGCCCATTATTTGGGGATATGTTTTGTATATCTTTGAAATTAACATTCGGGCATCTGTGATCTTGGGGTATGTTGGGGCCGGGGGAATTGGTCAAGAAATGCAAGATGCCATGGAACTTCGGCGTTACGATAAAGTAGGAGCCATCTTGATTGTATTAATGCTCTTAGTAATGGTTTTACAATTTGTAGTTGGTAAGGTAAGGGGGCATTATGATGAAGCAGCCTAAACCCCCCGTGATGAAACGGTCGGTTGCCGAAACCTACCAACATCGCCCTCGTGTCTGGATTTACAATGGGATGATTGTTGCCATCTTGATTGGTGCTTTTCTTTATTCCATCATTAGCATGAATCTACAATTTCAACAACGTGATGTTTGGGACTTGTTTGTTCGGATGTTCCGAGGATTGTTGCAACCTAATGTGGATTTTTTGTTGGGACGTGGTGAATTCTTTAGTGGTGAGAATGGCGTTCCTTATTTGATTATGCAAACCTTTGCCATTGCTTTTATTGGCACCACGATTGCCTCCATTCTGGGCATTCCAATTGCATTTCTCACTGCCCGTAATGTATCGGGAAAAGTGGGATCGAAAATCGGCGAGGTTCTCTTAATTTTGATTCGAACCTTCCCCGAAATCTTAATGGCTCTCATCTTGGTTCGAGTAACAGGGTTTGGTGCGATTACCGGGATTGTAGTCATTGGCATTCACTCGATTGGTATGGTAGGGAAGCTTTTTGCTGAATCCATTGAAAACATGGATCGTGGCCCCCTTGAAGCGCTTGACGCCGTAGGCGCCAATACGATGCAAAAAATTCGTTATGGTATTTTACCGCAAGTCTTGCCAGAATTTTTGTCCATTGCTTTGTATCGTTTGGATATTAATATCCGCTCGGCGACGGTTCTAGGCGTTGTTTCAGCCGGAGGCATTGGGGCCAATCTTATTTTTGCCACCACTTATTGGAACTGGGGCGATTTAAGTTCCATTCTCATTGCGATTATTATCATGATTACGGTCGTTGATACGATTTCCAGTCGCTTACGGAAGAAACTCATCTGACCATCCAACCTTCCATATGCCCCTGCATTGCAATGCAGGGGTTTTTCTTTCGTTGATATTCTTGTGAAAAGTTTCACGCTACAGCTTTCTTTTTGTGTTTTTGTCTGTTTGAGTGGTTGACAACCCCGTGAAACCCTTTCA
>CAZVZF010000139.1:0-2004 GCA_964631095.1 uncultured Eubacteriales bacterium | reverse complement strand
TCGTCGTAACGAACCGCTAAGCCAAAGACTGTTTCGGTCGGTAAGGCGACAATCGCTCCTTCACGCAAAAGCGTAGCAACTTGGGCAATTTTTGATGGCGCTAGTAATGCAGTTTTCATTGATTCCCCCCCTTGTTCATTCGTACCTATCGTATCACAATCCCCGCCAATCGACAATTGATAATCTCTTCACAAACTCGCAGTCATCGAATAGTGTAGATGAACCATTCGATCCCTTCCAAACCTATCTTTGCGGAATTCCCACTCCATTTGTGGAAGTAATTGATTCAATCGTTGATGGATGGCCTCTTGTTGATAGGCGCCAAATTCCAAATACGCATCGCCCCCGGGGACAAGCACCTGAGGAAGCGCAGCAAAAAAGGCTTCAACCAACGCAATCCCTTGATGATCTGCGAACAAGGCAAGATGAGGTTCATAATCAAAGACACTCGCTTGAAGTTCATCATCATAGGCCACATAAGGCAAGTTTGCAGCAATTAGATGATATTTCAAACCTTCTTGAAGATGAGGTTCAAACAAATTCCCATGGAGCCAATGCACGTCAAGACCCAAGCGAAGTCCATTGTTTCTTGCTACGGCAAGAGCCTCCAAAGATACATCACTGCCCGTCACCTTCCATTCGGGGCGATGAGCTTTTAAAGCCAAGGCGATGTTTCCACTTCCAGTGGCAAGGTCGGCAACTTGAAGAGCTCCAGAAGGGTGGTTACTTAAAATCCATTCGACCAATTCTTCCGTTTCAGGACGAGGAATCAAGACGCGAGCATCCACTTGGAGAAGTAAGCCAAAGAAATTAGTTTCTCCGATTACGTAAGCCAAGGGTTCCCCTTGAATCAACCGTTGCTCCAAGGAATTCATCTGTTGAAGTTGGTCATCACTTAAATGTTCATCTAAAAAAAGATAAAACGCTGTGCCTGTTCGGCCCATGACAGACCGACACAAATCTTTAGCCATCGTTTTATCTAATTGGGCATCCAAGAGTCGTTGCTCACAAGCAAGGAGTCGTTGACGCCATGTTTCACTCATAATCCAGCTCCGGCAATCTTACGTTTTTGATCTTCATTGGATAGCGCCGAAAGCACTGTATCCAAATCCCCTTCCATCACGCGGTCGAGTTGTTGAATGGTAAAGCCAATTCGGTGATCGGTGACCCGGTTTTGTGGATAGTTATAGGTGCGAACTTTTTCGGAACGTTCGCCCGTTCCAATTTTCATGCGTCGTTCTTGTCCTCGTTGTTGTTCCACTTGTTGGGTGATGTAATCATAAACCCGCGTCCGCAAGACAGCCATGGCTTTATCTTTGTTTTCATGTTGGGAACGTCCTTCTTGACACGTAACAACAATACCCGTCGGCAAGTGAGTAATACGGACCGCTGATTCGGTTTTATTAATGTGTTGTCCGCCTGCACCGGATGCACGATAGTAATCAATGGCCAAATCCATCGGATTGATTTGAACATCCACATCATCGGCTTCCGGCATGACCAGAACGGTCGCTACCGAAGTATGAATGCGGCCACTAGCCTCCGTTTTAGGCACACGTTGCACGCGGTGAGCTCCCGATTCGTATTTCAATGCAGAAAAAACTCGCTTCCCGCGTATCATGAAGGAGACCAAGGAAAAACCACCGGCTGCTGATTCACTGGCGGAAATCATTTCGACTTCCCAGCCTTTCATTTCCGCATAGCGTGTATACATGCGAAACAAATCGCCCGCAAAAATATTGGCCTCGTCGCCCCCGGCAGCTCCACGAATCTCTACAATGACATTTTTCTCGTCGTTGGGATCACGCGGAAGCAATAGGACTTGAATTTCTTCCAACAGCCGCTCTTGATCGGATTGAGCCGCAAGAAGTTCGTTACGACCCATCTCGCGAATCTCTTCATCGGGATCTTTCAGTAAATGCTTGGCTTCTTCTTCAAGGGTGACGGCTGAACGATATTGTTCGTATAGATCCGCAACTGGATCAAGTTGTGCTTTTTCTTTTG
>CAZVZF010000138.1:0-2010 GCA_964631095.1 uncultured Eubacteriales bacterium | reverse complement strand
CCCATAAGTCAAGTCAAGTGGCTTTGTAGAAGCTGTTAATACTGTTGTAATCGAGACCATCATGGATAATCTTAAGAAGATTGACACGGTTTGAATGATGGCGTTTTGATAAACGCTATAACCAAAAATTGTAAAGAGAATTTCTCCAGAGCGTACCAATAATACATTGAAGACAAACAAAAATAGCATCATAAACCACATCGGTTTAAGCGAACGATATACCGACAAAAGTTTCACTTTGGACAATTTTAACAAAACTAGTGTAAAGATAATAAGAAGAGAATATCCCCATACAGTCATTGGCAAAAAAATAGCAATCAACAGCATTCCTAACCCGATAATTTTTGCCCGAGGATCAAGGTGATGAATGATGGTATCGTAAGGCACATATCTCCCAAGAGCTAACTGTTTCATCGTTTGGCCCCCTTCGCTTGAAGGATGGCTTCAGCCAAACTTTCAGTATTTCGAATTGAAGAAATGTCTAAAAGGAGTCCAGCTTTTTGAAGTTTATTTGCAAAACGGAGACAGTCGGGAGCCTCAATGGACATCGATTGAAGAAAATCCTCATCCGAAAAAACTTCTGCAGGAGTTGCTTGTCGAACTACTTGACCATCTTTTAAAACAATGGCTTCATCACAGTATTGCAAAACATGATCCATCTCATGAGTCACTAGAATAATCGTCTTACCTAAATGATTTAATCGTTGAAACAATTGCATCATTTCGCTTGCACCCCTTGGATCAAGTCCAGCGGTAGGTTCATCAAGAATTAAAATATCTGGTTCCATGGCAAGTATCCCAGCAATGGCAACACGTCGTTTTTGGCCACCTGAGAGTTCAAAAGGAGAACGATCCAAAAAAGATTCATCCAATCCAACCAAATGAATGATGCTATGAATTTTTTCATCAATAGTTTTAACATCTTCTTTAAAATTTTTTGGCCCAAACATAATATCTTTATAAACAGTCTCTTCAAACAATTGATACTCAGGGAACTGAAAAACCATCCCTGCCTTTTTTCGCAATTTTTTTAATCCCTTTGGTTTATCGTTTGCATGAATAATCCATTCATCCACATGAACTTCTCCGGTCGTTGGGGTCAGCAAAGCATTAATGTGTTGTACTAATGTCGACTTACCACTTCCGGTATGACCGATGATTGCAATAAATTTGCTTTGATCCAAAGTAAGATTGATGTCACGTAAAGCTTGATGTTCATAAGGAGTTTTTGGTAAATATGTGTAAGTAACCGCTTTAAAAACTACTGACATATCTGTTCCACCATCGCTTCCTCAACGCAACTGTTTATTGAAATTCCTCTTTGTTCAAGGATACTGCGAAGTTTATGGCAGAAAGGAACATCAAGATGGATTGACAAAAGCTCGTTTTCATGCGCGAAAATTTCTTCTGGGGCTCCTTGAGCATAAATTTTTCCTTTATTAAACACGATAATTTCATCTGCAAATCGAGCAACATCCACATCATGGGTAATCGATATGACAGTTAACGATGGAAATGTTTTTCGCAAATGATTCATCATTTCTTTCACATCACGTTTGCCCTTAGGATCAAGCATGCTTGTCGCTTCATCGAAAATGACAATGTTTGGAGACATCGCAAGAACTCCTGCAATCGCCACACGTTGCTTTTGACCTCCTGATAAATGACTTGGCTCCTTGTCCAATGCATTTATCATGCCAACTTTTTCTGCATAGGTTTCAATGATTTGATTCATATTCTCACGAGGAACCATGTGATTTTCAAGCCCGAAAGCTATATCATCTCTTACGGTCGCACCAATGAATTGATTATCAGGGTTTTGAAACACAATTCCAACCTTATTACGAATTTGATAGACGGTCTCTGAAGATAATTCAAGCCCTTCGACATGAATCGTACCACTCTCGGGAGAAAGAAGACCAAGAACCAATTTGGCGAAAGTAGATTTACCACTACCATTGCGACCTAAAATGACAGTATAACTGCCTTGTTTGATTTTTACATTTAAAT
>CAZVZF010000137.1:0-2101 GCA_964631095.1 uncultured Eubacteriales bacterium | reverse complement strand
GGCACCAAACTAGCGTCCAAACTCCTTTTATAGGAGTTTTTTTTATATTCATCTAGGGGAAAAGGCACATACGGTATTTGCAAATATCATTACTTTCGTTCATAATAAAAGCGTCACAGAAAAGGAGGGATGGTCGCATGCCTTCATCGTTAACCCACCATTGGTTTGCCTCTCAACTACTCGATCATATTCCAGAGGATTATCGTCCTGCTTCACCGGTGGAGATTGAAACTTACCTTGTAGGAGCGCAGGGGCCTGATCCATTATTTTTTTATGGATATGTCCCTTGGCGAAAGCGAGCCAATAAAAAAGAAGTGAATGCTTTTGGAAACCACCTTCATCAAGAAGAAATTCATGATAAATTTGGCCGAATGCTCTTCTTTCTACAAACCAAAGACCAACTCAATGAAGTTCGAATCCTTCGTGCGTTTCTACTTGGGGCAATGAGTCACTATGTGCTTGATCGAAATATACATCCTTATGTATTTTATCGCTCAGGATTCTCAGATAATGATTCCCAACGATATGCAATCTATCATGCTCAATATGAAACAATGATCGATGTCATGCTATTGAAGCACTTCCGTATTTCACCTCGAAAGAATCCTGCGAAAAAAGCAATTCAAGCGAGCCATCATGCCATGTGGTGGGCGAGTCAAATGTATGCGGCTGACGAGAAGGAAGCCCAAAACGATTGGTATTATGAAGCCTGGCGTGACATGGTTACGGTTGAAAAAGTTTTGTATGACCCTTGGGGAATCAAACGTGCCCTAATTCGCTTGTTGGGGAAACAGCATACTCAATTCTATGCAATGATGCATCCTTGTGGAAGACTGGATAAGGATTCCCATGATTATTTAAATACAATGCATGAACAATGGCGTCATCCCGGAAGTGGAGCGCCTTCAAATAAGAGCATTTGGGATCTTATTGAACAAGCGAATGAAGAAGCGTTAGTGGGGATATCGATCGTCATCAAGTGCTTTGAGAATTTTGATGCGATTGGTGATTTGGAGCCTTTTTGCGCTCAGATTGATTATTCTGGGTTGCAACCAACAGAAACGATGAGATTTCATGATAGTCATTATGATAAGGATCCTGTGATTCTTTAACAAAAACAATGTTGTAGACATCGTGCAAGTTTCGATAAATAAAAGAGAAAGAAGGGTGAATTATGGATTATGCGTATTCAGAGTATCTACGTTTACAGAAGCCAATTTTCCAACGACTTATTCGCGAACTACAGCAAAGCTTTTCCTATTGTTCAGTACTTGTCACGGACAGTAAGGGCATTAGTATTCGAGTGGGGACCCAAGTAACTTCAGTAGGGGATACTCCATTGAAGGAACGGGGCTTTGTGATTCGTGTTTATAATGGAATCTCCTATGCTGAGTACTCAGGTAATGAACTCAACGAATCAAATTTTGAAGCGACAATAGAGGCTGTCTTGGAGGCTGCACGATTGTCAAAAAATCTTACTGAGTCCAAACATTTTCAATCTTATGTCTATCCTTTCATGAAAGAAGAGCCACTGACTGCTCATTATGAGCGGCTTAAAGACCGTGATAGTATCAACGTATCGCAAATTGTTGAACGACTAACCGCGCTTAAAAATAAGTGTCATCGTGAACCTCTGCTAATAAATTGTAATCTTGGATTGGAACATGTAATTATCAACAAGATGTTTTTGTCTCCTGAACGGGATTTGGAACAAATTTACACTTGGACCAATACAATGGTTATGGGAGTTGTTCGTCGTGATCAAAAAGTTCAATATGCTTATCAATCCTATTCGGGAGTTGATCATGTTAGCCAGCTCGAATCAGTGGAGCATGGTGCACTGGAAACCATTGATCTTGCGCTTGACCTTTTGGAAGCCCAAGCCGTGGAGCCCGGCATATATGATGTCATCACTAGCCCTGAAATCACTGGATTAATTGCTCATGAGGCTTTTGGACACGGTGTGGAGATGGATATGTTTGTCAAACAACGCGCTAAAGCAGTAGAATTCATTGGGAAACCAATCGCATCTTCCTTGGTGACGATGCATGAGGGGGCGCTTGGTCCTGAAAATGTATCCTCGTACTTTTTTGATGATGAA
>CAZVZF010000136.1:0-2102 GCA_964631095.1 uncultured Eubacteriales bacterium | reverse complement strand
AACATGAATGTGAGGCGTCAAGCATAGGACAATACACAGGCTTAAAAGACAAGAACGGCACCGAGATTTATGAAGGTGACATCCTCGGAAAGACTTTCCATTGGGATTTATTTGTAAGGTTTCAAAATGGTAAGTTTATGTTGTACGACACAAATTTAGTTCGTAGAAACAATGATTATACTTATGATTTATACAGAAATGTGGTTGAGGGCTATTGTGTGATAGGAAATATCTTTGAGAACCCTGAGCTGATTGAGAGGTAGACATGAACAAGAAACCTGAGACGTGCGTTTTATGCAAGACCACAAAAGATTTAGAAGACACTCCAATCCTGATACTGGTTGACGGTTTTGAGATTTACCAAGCAAATCTACTGTTATGTGAGAGTTGTCAATGCGAAATTGAAGATAGTCTAGAAATAGCTATGGAAATGATATTGGGAGGTTGATATGTTCAGGTGTCGATACTACGAGCAAGAGAAGCCTATCGCTGAAAGAAATGTCGAAGAGCTTGAGAATGAAGAATACCAAGAAGGATACCTAGACGAACTAAGAGAACGGAAATGGGATTCAGAACGAGAAGAGCGGAGGGAGTCCGGCTATGGCAAAAAATAATTATAATCACGACAAAAAGACGGCCAGCAAAAGCTACAAGCACCTTGAGCGGCTTGACGCAATGATAGTGGAAGCAGCTCGTAAGGGCGATCACAATCTTCTGGGGAAGCTTGTATTGGTTAGAGATGGTTGCCATGAAGGAGATGGCGGAAAGGCCAAAAAATGAGTGTATATGTTAAGTGCGAAAAATGTGGAAAGTTTACAGGAAGCCTTTCTCTAGACATGTTAAACGAAGACGGCGAAGTCCATTCTGTTCGGCACGACATGGAGCAGCCGCAAAAGGGTGTTGTCGTGATAGAGACATATGAAAACTGGGCCGGAAATAGCCAACATAAGGATCGCCAAATAAGATCAATCCGATGCCCGTCATGTGGCCGGTTCCCGTTCTTCAAAGAGGAAGTTGGAACCGATGACATCATCAGGATAGTGATGTTTCAACAAGGAGCTAAAGTATGAAAGTTTGGCAAAAGATTAACAATATGATGTTAACGTTTCATTCCAAGGAAGACATCCTTGACTGGATGATCTGTAGCAAAATTTGTCCGGTCGGCATCATGGAACATGTCGGAGATGACGATTCCATGTTTGAAGCCTTTGCTGAAAACCATTGTAGCGAACATGCTGAGTGCGGACTTAAGTGTTATGAGTCATTTCTAGACAAGGACTACCCAGGCGATTTTGTCGTAAGCGTAGTTGACGGGTTCCGTGATACGCTTGAAGAGCTGATTCAAACCTTTGACAAGACAGTGGGCAAACTATTACATTCTAGAGATGTTTTGTACGATCTGCTGAACGATATCGAAGCGGTCAAAGAGTTCGTTGAAAACGAAAAGAAAGAAGAAGGATAATGCGGAGGGCTCAGCCATGGTCATCCTGAAAATCTTAGGCGCTATTATGCTCGTCATCTTGGGGCTTTTGTTCGTTTATTATGCGTCCTTATTCGTGCTGATGTGCTATGACGAGCGAAAAGAAGAAATGCGCAGACAGGAAGAACAATCGGAGGAGCGTGAAAGATTTGAGGACATCCAAGATGACTGGTCTTGGTCGTCGGAACAATGGGATGAGTTCTTGGAAATAGAAGAAAAATTCAAAAAAGCAGTAGAGAAAAGTAAGGAAAAAAACGTTCCCCCTGGGACACATCGTTGAGAGGTGCGGGGGATCCTGTTGCTAATATTATAGCACAGCGAAAGGAGAGGAATGATGTGGTTTGCATTATGTTTTATGTCAAGTTTTGCGATTACCTACTTTTTCGTAAAAGCGATTAAGGACATAGGAGAACGAAAATGAACTGGATTATTGGAGGATGTCTTGCAGGCTTGATTATAATAGATCTTATCGTATCGAACATTGTGAATAGAATCACAATGACTCGAATACTAGAGCATTCTTTAACATTTTCATATAATTTGTTCAAGGAAATTGAAGAGCAAGTAAGGAAGATGAAGATAAATGAGTAGAAAGTTATTGACGATCAAAGAAGCTAACGAT
>CAZVZF010000135.1:0-2105 GCA_964631095.1 uncultured Eubacteriales bacterium | reverse complement strand
CGGTTCGTTACGATGATGAAGAAGCTTATGAGCGACTGCTGGATTGCAAGAAACGGCCCAAAGAAAAAGCCTTTCCGTTGTTAGTCCCTTCTTTGGAATTCATTGACAAGGTTGCGATTGTATCGACTCCAGCAAAACGGGTCATTCAAGCCTTCTTGCCGGGTCCTTTGACCGTGGTATTAACTAAAAAAGAAGGATTGCCTTATTATGTTGGCTATGGTCAATCCACACTTGCCATTCGAATTCCTGATGAACCCTTTATTCAAATGTTATCTTGTCATCTTAATGTCCCCTTGTTCCTTACGAGCGCAAATCGCTCAGGGGAAGTCCCTGTTCCTAATAGTACGGTCGCCTATGAACTTTTTCAAAACGAGATTGCTGCCGTGGTGGAAGGAGTCGCAGGATCGAATGTCGCCTCTACCATTGTGGATTTAAGTCAAGCAACACCAAAGATTTTACGCCAAGGGACGATTACGCTGGAAGATATTGAAGCAGTATGGAGGGAACCATCAATGAAAATTGCCATAGGATCGGATCATGCGGGATTCTCCGCAAAAAAAGAGTTGAAAGACGCATTGGAACACGCAGGTTATCACGTCGTCGATTATGGAACACATAGCGAATCCTCTTGCCATTATCCAACTTATGGCATTGCGGTGGGAGAAGCAGTTGTTCATGGGGCGGTGGATTATGGGATTGTCATTTGTGGAACTGGGATTGGTATTTCCATTGCGGCCAATAAAGTACGCGGAGTTCGTTGCGCTTTGGTCGAAGATGTGGAACGAGCGCATTTGGCTCGGCAACATAATAATGCGAATGTTCTAGCCCTTGCTGGACGATTTACCCCTGTTTCGCGCATGATTGAGATTGCTTGTGCCTTTTTGACGACGGCGTTTGAAGAAGGTCGTCATCAGCAACGTATTGATCTCATCGAACGATACGAACAAGGGAGGGACAGTCAATGAACGATTTGGCCATTGCCCGGTTGATTCGCTCGGAAAAGCGAAGACAACGGGAGCATATTGAACTTATTGCCTCTGAAAACTATGTATCTCGCGATGTGTTGCAAGCCGCCGGAAGTGTTTTAACGAATAAATACGCCGAAGGCTATCCACGCAAACGTTACTATGGAGGTTGCGAATACATTGATCAAATTGAGCAATTGGCCATTGATCGCGTCAAAGCTCTGTTTGGAGCCGAACATGCGAATGTACAACCTCACTCAGGAAGTCAAGCCAATATGGCAGTTTATCAAGCGGTGTTACAACCTGGAGATCCGGTGTTAGGCATGGATTTATCGGCAGGCGGACATTTAACACACGGGCATCCCTTAAACTTCTCGGGTTTCACTTATCAGTTTCATTCCTATGGGGTGGATCCAAAGACAGAAACGATTGATTATGATGCCGTGCGAACGTTAGCACTGCAAGTACACCCTAAATTAATTGTTGCAGGAGCGAGTGCTTACCCACGGGTCATTGATTTTCCGCGTTTTCGCGCCATTGCTGATGAAGTAGGAGCATTACTGATGGTGGATATGGCTCATATTGCGGGATTGGTGGCGACGGGATTGCATCCTAGTCCGGTCCCTTATGCTGATTTTGTGACCACTACCACACATAAAACCTTGCGCGGACCGCGCGGAGGTGTTATCTTATGCAAAGCGAAACATGCAGCGTTGTTGGACCGACGAGTTTTCCCTGGCATGCAAGGAGGACCGTTGGAACATATTATTGCTGCCAAGGCGATTTGCTTTGCCGAAGCGATGACGCCGGCGTTTCGCACGTATCAAGTCCAGGTGATTGCCAATGCACAGGCATTAGCGGATCAATTGACTCAAGAAGGATTCCGTTTGGTATCGGGGGGAACCGATAATCATCTTTTATTGGTTGATTTGCGAGGTCCAACTTCCCTTAATGGCAAACAAGCGGAAACTCTACTGAATGATGTTGGAATTACCTGCAACAAAAACGCAATTCCTTTTGACCCTCAAAAACCTGCCTATACGTCGGGTATTCGGTTGGGCACCCCAGCCATGACCACACGAGGATTTCAAGAAAAGGAATTTCGTTGGGTGGCCACTTGGCTGGCGCAAATTCTACGTG
>CAZVZF010000134.1:0-2127 GCA_964631095.1 uncultured Eubacteriales bacterium | reverse complement strand
TCTGAAATTGATGAGGCATATTGGCAAGAAGTCTATGCCATTCGTCGGCAACCCCAATTGGATGCTAGCCACTTCCCAATTGTGTATTCGCCACAACATGGTAGCGGACTTCTTGGTGTTCAAACCTTATTGCAACGTGCTGGTTTTCCCTTGCATATTGTCGCTGACCAAGCTTTACCCGATCCTGACTTTTCCGGAACGTTAAGTCCTAATCCTGAAGAAAAAGTCGCCTACACCAAAGCTCTTGAACTCGCAGAAAAAGTCCAAGCATCTTTGGTGCTAACGACCGATCCTGATGCTGATCGAGTAGGGGTGGCGGAACGATTAAAAGATGGACATGTCACCTATTTTACCGGCAATCAGATGGGAGCCTTATTACTTGCGTATTTATTGGAACAAGCGAAAAAACAGCACGTTTTGCTTCGCCATCAAGTGGTATTTGATACGATTGTGACAGGACGATTGGGACGGACCATTGCACGGGCGTATGGTGTTCAAGTGGAAGCCACCTTAACTGGGTTTAAATACATTGGCAAAAAGATTGCGGATTTGGAAGCCGCTGCTCTGGAAGGAGCGGAAGATGAATTCTTCTTTGGCTACGAAGAATCGTATGGATTTTTACTGGCGCCATTTGCTCGTGATAAAGATGCCTTGCAAGCAAGTCTAATGATTGCTGAAATGGCGCTCGATCATGCTCAAAAAGGCATTACATTGACCGAAGCCTTGCAAACGCTTTATCAACGCTATGGCTATCACTATGAAGAAGTACGTTCCCTAGCTTTGCCAGGGCTTGATGGTTTGGTTCGGCTACAGACCATGATGCAAACCTTGCGTCAAGCACGATTTACCACCCTGGGATCGCTTGCGGTGGTACGGCGTGAAGACTATCAAACATTGCGCTATGAGCTCGCCAATGGGCAGGAAGGGGAACTCGATTTCCCTAGTTCAGACGTCCTACGTTATGAACTCGAAGATGGATCGGTGCTTGCCATTCGTCCTTCTGGAACCGAACCGAAATGCAAATTCTACTACAATCTAGTTGGTCAGTCGTTGGAAGATGCCAAAGCCAAACTTCAACGAATTGCCGATTCGATAGCACCTTTCATCTAATAAAAAATAGACCCTTTTGTTAGTGACCTAACATTGGGGTCTTTTCTCATCAAATGCTTTTGAGGTTTAGAAATGCGGAGTAAGGCCTAAGGTTTCAAAAATATGATGCAACTTCGCTTGGGCCACTTGTTGGGCTTTTTTGGCGCCAGCTTCAAGGACTCGCTCGGCTTCACCACTTGTTAAGATCTCGTGATAACGGGACTGAATGTCGGTTAGTAAAGCTACGACGGCATCGGCCACGGCTCGTTTGAAGGTGCCGTAATTGGCATCTTTGAAGCGTACTTCTACGTTCTCAATGGACGTATTTTCTAAAACGGCTAAGATTTCGATGAGATTGGAAATGCCTTTTTTGGTTTCGCGATCATAGCGGACAAGGGCTTCAGAATCGGTCACGGCCCCCATAATCTTTTTGCGTGCTTGAGCGGGGGTGTCGAGCAAATAGATGACCCCTTTCTCTCCAGTGGCTGGATCATCAGATTTTGACATTTTCTTATCGGGGTCACTGAGTGACATAATCCGTGCCCCAAGTGGAGGAATGTAAGGTTCTGGAACTGTGAATACAGGACCAAACCGATTGTTCAAACGAATTGCTAAATCGCGGGTTAGTTCGACGTGTTGCTTTTGATCATCTCCCACGGGGACATAATGAGGATCATAGAGCAAGATATCGGCCGCCATTAAGTCGGGATAGGTATACAAGCCGACAGAAAGCCCTTCTTCGCCATTTTTCTGGGATTTATCTTTAAACTGCGTCATACGATTGAGTTCGCCAAGATATGTAAAACAATTCATAACAAAGCCAAGATTTGCATGGGCGAGCACATCAGTTTGTAAAAATAAAGTGGTCTTCTGTGGGTCAATGCCACACGCTAAATACAGAGCCGCTAAATCGCGAATGTTACGTCGCAACTCGTCGGGATCTTGAGGGACAGTAATCGCATGCAAATTAGCGATAAATAAATAGAATTCATAATCGTCTTGATAGATTTTAAAATTACGAATTGCGCCGATATAATT
>CAZVZF010000133.1:0-2135 GCA_964631095.1 uncultured Eubacteriales bacterium | reverse complement strand
TGGACCGAAAAAAAAGGAAGCCCGGGTGGGACGGGCTTCCAAAGGGCAAAGATCGAGTTCGGTCTTTATTCAACAAAATGGATCATATTATTCGCCACGTTTGGCATTAGCTGCCGCTTCATGTAAGGCAAGACGCGCCTGATATTGCACTTCTAGTGCAATGCGAGCTTGAGTGGAAAGCGTTTGATATTCTTGTACCATCGCTTGAATCGCAGTCTGCAATTCTTGATGCAGGGCGACAATTTCCGCTTCCCATTCGCTGGTATCGACAGATTCCTCTGCCGCATCAATCAAGGCTTGAAGTTGATTCACAGCGAGTTGATGAGCCGCTTGTAACGTTTCCCGAGCCGCTAGCATTTGAGCTTGGAAGGCTGCGGATAAACTTTGCCGTTGTTGGCGACGTTCCTGAATCTTGGCCAACAAAGCTTCCGGTGACCATTCGGCCATGGTTTCTAAGCTTTCCTCGCCCTCCATGATCCATTGATCCTTCATCAAGCGCCACTGCAAAGGAGTCACATGATGAGCTTCCGCTTCATCCATTTCGCTGGAGTCATAGATGCGAGCGCGTACCTGAACGCCTAATGTCCGCGCACTCATCACGGTTTCAATGCGACTTTGAACTTGTTCACGAACACTTGCTTCAATGGTGGAGCGACTCCCCATCACGTCAACTTCGATGACTGTTTCAGTAGCTTCTACATCGATGAATCCTAAATTCATGGCTTCATCAATCAACATCTCCATGGCTTGATTCATCGTTTTATTCTCCAATTCCAAATGCATCAAGACCATTTCACCATCGCTATTATTGGCAAACGCGGATTGGATAATATTCTTTTCATTCATCACAAAACCCACACTAGGGTTAATGTCGACGGTCACATAAGCCTCATAAGGGGCGGTGGACGCACAGGATGCCAATCCTAACGCCATACTTGCAGCAACCGTCATTGAGAATAGACGATTCATTTTCATATGATTGTCCTCCTTATGCAGAAAGTTCATCGACTTCCTTGCTACTCATACAACAAAGAACGCATGATTTTTGTTGGAGAGTCCATAAAAAAAGGACCCGAAGGCCCTTGTTCCATCATTGATTCATTCGAATACGTGCACAGAAATCACGAAAAGGAAGATTCGCTTCCGCCAAAAGAAAGAGCTGACTATACGCAATCACAGCATCCATCGTCAGCGGTAGCTGAGGATGGATGCCATCTTCTCCTGCTAGCCAAGCAAGTAGGAGATCGTTGCGTCTACCGAGAGCATGCATGATGTGCTTCGCTGCCCCATAATCCTGTTGGGCAAAAGAAAGATACCCGCGTGACGCAAGCAAGGTCAGCGATTCATCATCAGCAAATCGTTCCAACTGCCATGCCGCTTGCTCATAATACCCCAGCAACAATAACAAGGGAATCTTCATTTCCCGAATGCCAAAAGGATCACTGGGATCGGCCCGTAGCAATTGACGGGAAGCTTGCAAAGCTTCTTCCCATTTTCCTGCTTGGAGCAAACCAAACGCATACGACTGTAACAAGCGCAAATAAGGAAGGGCCTCGTTTATGGAGGCAATTCGTCCTTGCTCATTCATGATCTGTTGGAGATGTAACTCTTGTTTTCCCTGACGTAATCCTATTTCATGAACCCGTAAAGCCGTTTCTAATTGAGGTTCCAAATAAGCCAATACTGAATACGCAACAAGACAGTTCGGATCTTGTTCGAGCACTTGTTCGACCATTCTTCGCGCCTGCCTTCGATCACTTTCTTGTAAGGCTAATTGCAGTTTGGCAACTCCTTCACGACGCAATTGACAAGGGTGAGCATGCGACGAATGGCACGTGATTTGTTCAATTTCTTGTAGCATTAGTTTCATGGTATCGCGATCATTCCATGCCCCATGTTCCCCACGGGATTCTTCAAAACCTTTTGACATTCGTTCTCCTCCCTTCCAACCATCCACGAATTAAGAAATAAGCACAATCTTACCAATGATAGGTAAGGGCTTCATGCGTCCATAAAAAGCATGAAACATGCCATAGACAATGCCAATCAAAAGAACGAGGTTGAGCAACCAGGAGAATAAACCTCCAAACAAGGGAATAAAATGAAAGAGAATGTTGGCGGCCACCCCAATCAAT
>CAZVZF010000132.1:0-2156 GCA_964631095.1 uncultured Eubacteriales bacterium | reverse complement strand
CAATGAGCGTTTTCTGGCCTATGGGATGAGCCTATCTTCTGATGAGGACATTTTGAAATCTAAGAAGGTAGCTTTTAATCAAGTGCTTAGAGATTTGAAGCAAGCATACCCAATGAAGAAACTATGGCATATAATCCTTTCAATGAAGGATCATTATGAAATAGAATTCTTGGTTGATTTGCTTGACGATGAGAATAGGCTTGAGATTAGAAGTGAGATGGTTCAAGACAATGGGTCTATTCTCGCAAAGACAAGAAAGAGGCACTAACATGGACGCATTTTCCGATTTTGATGCACAATTTGACCAGACACTTGCATTAGTGAACGGCACAGGCGAAAGCAAGAACGATCCCAATCAGTTCAAGCCTTCGGTGGGAGATAAGAGGAGCGAATATTTTGCAACTCTTAGATTTATCCCGCCAGCGAATGGACCAATGTTCGTAAAGAAGGTTGTCCACTTCATGAAGGTTGGAAATAAGACCGTTAGGGTTATTTGCCCAAAGACACTGGATCCTAGGAATCAGTGTGACATCTGTTCAGATAATATTCAGGGACATAAGTCGAAGATTCCTGCCCTTGTCCAAAGGGCAAAGGATCACGGCAATAAGACTCGTTGGGTTGCAAATGTTCTCGTACTTGAGGACACTGCAAAACCCGAGAATGTTGGTCGTGTTCTCTGGTGGGAGATGCCTAATCAGATAATGGAATATATTGAGAAGCTCAAGAATCCTCCTGAGCCACCTAATCCTCGTATTCCTCGTAGCCCATCGATTAACGCTTTTCATCCAACGAAGGGTGCAGACTTCTTCTTGAGTATGAAGATGATCGACGGTTATGCGAAGTATGACGGATCTCAGTTCCTGACACAAGACGGGCCTACTCCAATTAGCGAAGATATTAATTACATCAACCAAGTACGTGCAATGTGTCACGACATTCAAAGTCAGATTGTTATTCCTTCACAGGAAGAAATAACTGATATTTTGGCTAAGTCTGGCGCAGGTGCAAATGCAGGCGTTCAGAAATCCTATAGCAATCTAGGCAATACCGGAACTCCCGCTCCCTCCGTTGGAGGATTTGCTTCAGCACCACAGCAGTTAGATGAATTCGATGCTGCATATGCTCAAGCTGGTTACGCACCTGCCCCTGCGCAGGCCGCACAGGTAGCTTCAGCACCAGTGCAAGCTAGACCTGCACTGGGGGCATCTCAACCCACTCAAAAGCCCACCATGGCCCTCCCCGGACGCCCTGCACTGCAGACTCCAGAGAGCGTCATGCCATCGGCCACTGAGCGAGTTACTCCCATCCCACAGGCCCCGGCAGTGAATCAACCTCACGTCGCACCTCCGGTGGATGATGACGAGTGGTGTAGGTAAAAATCTTCGAGAAAATAATGTAAATATGGGGAAAGGGAAACCTTTCCCTTTTTTATTTCTGGAGATTTAATGTCGATTCATAAAAAACATGGAGCTTTTAACGATCTATATCAAAATAGGCATTCTCTCTACCTGATGTACATAAATGCTATAAGCGTTTTTAATGAAAATGATCATTTAGTTCAGTTATCTCAAGTGATTTTTGAATTGGTGGGGAAAAGATATAATTTACAAGATATAAGTCACATCAACGAGGCAATTTCAAAACTAGAAAAATTCAGACAGGTTCAAAAGAATAATCTAACTAAACTGGTAAATGCTGGAATTGATTATAAAAAGGAATATAACAGCATAGTTGCTTCTATAATAGGACTTAGGTGCATTGAGGTCGTCAGATATAACATATCTGAGTCTGATTATGCTGAAGTTATTGAATATGAAACGGACGAATCTAATCCAGATGGTAGAGCTATTCGATCATTGCGAATTGCAGAGAATGAACTACTTAAAACCATGTACGAGTTGTCAAATAATCGATTCAAATGTGAAGCACTTTGTAAAATTTCCAAGTCTATCTGCAAGAGGCTACATCGTAGACGAGAAACGCTTCGACAGGGCACCTAGATGCTACAATCATCTTATGGAGAACGATGGTGTCTTCGTACATTCATGGAATCATGTAGTAACTACACCTCCAGCCAAATTCAAGGAATATCTTGACAAATTTGGAGTTGAGGGTATTGAACAAAAAGGTCGAAAGTTTATCTTCAGATGTCCTAT
>CAZVZF010000131.1:0-2246 GCA_964631095.1 uncultured Eubacteriales bacterium | reverse complement strand
TAGAAGGAATAACACTCCCACTGATTATTTTTAATTGAAGAATATTTCGATATTGAATCACATCAGCAACGATGGACACAATAGTACCAGCAACAAAAATCTCATCATCCTCAATCGTAACTTCCCACTTACGGCCTTCAATTTGACCGGTACTATCTTGTAAAGTTACATTAAGGTAAGGCGCCCCGGTGTTGGTAACCCCTTTGCTAACGTTGGCGAGCAAAAAGCGTTGACCATTAATTCGCTCTTTCTCTAGTAAATCTTTAATCAAAGGATTCACCCCATTTCTTAGTAATAGTATATCAAATCAAGACTCATAATCCAATTCATCCGTTTGGATTTGCTTGAAGTATCGTAACACATTCGCGATCGTTGAAGCGGGATACCCCATTGCTTGAAGCCGGAAAGCAATCGATTTCTTTGTTTTCTCATCAATAAGCTTTTGATTCTTTAGCTTCCTTCTTGCTAATAAATACGCATTCTCAAGAAAAATCTCTTCATAATCCAATGGGAAAAACTTGTCCATTTCTTCTTCTTTAAATCCTGCTTTATGAAGGGCAAGACGAATACGTTGTGGTCCGTGTAATTGTTTCATCCCTTTGTTTACAATTGCCAAACCAAACCTTTGATCATTTAACCATCCATTGGCAAGATATCGTTGAATAATCTGATTAATTACTACTTTTTCATCGGGATATTTATCAATCATTTTTTCAGAAAAGGAGGCTTGAGAAAGATCTCGCTTTGATATTAGGTTCAATGCTGTTTGCTCAACATCGTACATTCGGTTAGATCGAAGATATTGTGAATATCGTTTTTGATCAATTACCTCTCCAATGATTAAAGGCTGACGAATGTATACTTCCGTATATAATTTTAATTCTTGTTTATTCTCTTGATTGTCTTTTTGCAGATGGACAACAACTTGCTTTGTTGCATATTGAATGTCCGTAATTCGATAGCTCATTCTAATCACCTATAACTCATATCGATCGAGATAGTTGGGAGGGACTTCTTCAAGCATATCTACGCGACGACGATGATTGAAAACCAACGTGACAATCAAGCCAATAAATAAGGTGAAGTAAAAAGTGATAAATCTCCATAACAGCATTCCTGATACAACATTAGTAGAATTAAGGAAAAGCGACCCAAACAACAATCCAAAAAACAATTCTGCACCACCACTAGCTCCCGGAATCGGAATATAAGCTGTGATAAGAGTAAGATATGAAGACAATGCAATCGAGGCAAAGATTGCTTCAACAGGAAGAATAATGTTTAATGCAATTGCGCAGAAAAAGGGGATAGAAAATACCACTGTATACCTAACAAGATGCAACGCTACAGCAGATATAATGATTTTCCAGTTCCCTTTGATATCTGATAATTCAGCCCGAAAAAGTTCAACTTTGCGATCAATCTTCTTTTTGGTGACCGATGGGTCTTTGATAAGTTTCATTTTTGCAATTAAGCGTATTAACCAATCAATAATTCGGTTAGTAAGTTTCGAATAAGCTAATAATATTGATAAGAAAATGCCTGCAAAATTGATTACAAAGCCAATGATGCTAAGTATTAATATATTCAATTGTAGCCCCTCAAAGATAACAATATTTAGATTCGCAGCATAATGACGATACCCGAATACTAGTGATATAAAGCTAAATAGAATCAATCCAAATTCATAGCAAAGAAAATTTAAGACTAGTGAACTTGCCGCGTGTTCTACTTTCACGCCTTGTTTACTAAATACGTAGGCTTGAGAAAACTGCCCTCCTGTTGCACTTGGGGTAATTGCAGAAAAAAAGTTCCCCACAAGTGCATTGACAATTCCTTCTTTAAAAGAATAGTCTTTCTTATACTTTCGTGCAGAAATCATCAAAATTAGTGCATCCATAATATAAGTCATAGCAAATAGACCTAAAACTAAAAGAAGAATGACCCATTTTGCATCTCTCAAAGTTGATATTATGTTTGTAAAATCATCTTTAACAAGGAGAAAAATGACGAGAAATGAAAAGAGAAAAAGTAAAAGGATATTCAAAATATTCCCTCTTTTTTTATTTTTCATGCACTCTCACCTCGATAATCTTCTATCCAGTGTTCATAAGAAAAAAGTTCGGCACATTAAATCATATTATATTTGATGTTTAATTACAACGAAAAGTCAGCATAGTCTGAGTTTTTTTATGTTGTATTACCATTGATGTGAGACTTGGGGGAGAAAAAAATTAAAAGGTGAT
>CAZVZF010000130.1:0-2296 GCA_964631095.1 uncultured Eubacteriales bacterium | reverse complement strand
GTCCATCTGCGCCTCGTATTTCGATGGGTTGATAAGGGGTTAGAACCGTTGCTGAGGCTTTTAATTCATCCACGGTGTTGCCATGGGCGCGAAATTCTTCCCGCCGATGGACCAAGGTTACATGAGGGGTGACCGTACGCAGCAAAAGAGCAAGATCAACCGCTGAATCGCCGCCGCCTAAGACAACCACCCGTTTGTCTTGAAAAGGAGCAAGTTCGGCTAATCGATAATGGATGTTAGCAAAAGAATCGGCATTTTTTAAAGGAAGCTTACGGGGATTGTAATCGCCATTTCCGGAACTAAAGAGCAAGGTTTTTCCATAAAAGGTGCCTTGAGCCGTTTCCACACGATACCCAAGGTCCCAAGGCCATACTCGAATGACTTTGCAGTCGGTATAAAGGGGGATGGATGCTTGGAAGCGTGCGTATTGCTCATACAAGGCTTGAATAAAGTCTTTGGCCTTGATGCTGGAGAAACCAGGAACATCATAGATGGGTTTTTCCGCATAGATGGTAGTTAGTTGCCCCCCAATATAAGGGAGAGATTCCAGGACGACTGCATCGAGTTTGCGCATTCCAGCATTGAATGCTGCAAACAAACCGACGGGTCCTGCTCCAACAATAATGGTATCGTAGACTTTCATACCATCGCCTCCTTGTTTGAAAACTATACGTCGAATTATAGCATGGGTGATAAGACTTTACAACGAAGTTGCAACGTGCTATGATGAATGCAATTTCACAATAACGTGAGTTTTTTCACAAGAAGGAAAGGGACCCGAATTGATCTATACGTATGAAATGACAAGCGCTGCGATGACGCAACGCTATGCCGAATTGCTCGCTATTTGGGCAGAACCAGGAATGGTGATTACGCTTCAAGGAGAGTTGGGCGCCGGCAAAACAACGTTTACCCAAGGCTTTGCTCGTGGACTTGGCATTCAGGGCGTAGTGAATAGTCCCACCTTTACCATTGTGAAAGTGCATCGTAAAGGAAGGATGCCCTTGTACCATATCGATGCGTATCGTCTGGCCAATTCCGAAGAAGATTTAGGCTTTGAAGAATTTTTCTATGGACAAGGGGTTAGTGTGGTGGAATGGCCACAATATGTTCAGCGGTTTTTACCGCAAGCAATCCTCGAAATCCAGCTCACGATTATCAACGAAACACAGCGTAAGTTCACCATCGCTACAGCGGATGGGCGCTTAGAAACGCTACTTAGAAAGGTCGATAAGACATGGAACGAACCCTCTACATCGATACCTCCTTCCGTTATTTAACCGTCGGTGTGACCATCGACGGTGAATTTTCGGTGCGTACGCATTATGAAGCATGGCAGCAACAATCCGAAAAAACAGTTCCTGAAATTGTAGCGGCGCTGGCCATGAGTGGTCTTGCTGCCAAGGACTTAACCCGGATTGTGGTAGCCATCGGTCCGGGATCGTATACCGGCGTACGCATTGGACTGACCCTAGCGAAAGTGTTAGCTCATGCCTTAGATCTTCCCTTGATTCCTTTGTCGACCTTGCAAATTCTCGCTGGTCCCAAGGGACGACGGGTCGCCATCCTCGATGCACGCAGCAATCGTGCTTATGTGGGATTTTATCAAGATGGAGTTGCGGTTCAAGAGGACTGCATCATGCCTTTACCCGAACTTCAGCAATGGTTGAAGGAACATCCTGATGTGGTAGTGGTTGGTGATTCCTCCTTGGTCCAACATCCTTCTATTGAAATCGATCGTTTGGGACATATGCAGGCCCTTGCCGAACATACCCTTCCTCTTGAAAATATTCATCGTTTGAAGCCCCATTATCTTAAAGGATAATGGTTAGAAAGAAGGTACGACTATGATTGTTCGTCCTATGACTCGCAATGACCTTGATGTCATTGAAACCCTCGAACGTGCTTGCTATCGAGCCCCTTGGCATCGAGGAATGTTTGAATCGGAATTAACCACGAATGCCTATGCGCATTTATTTGTGTTAGAAGAAAACAATGTGATCTATGGCTATTCTGGCGTGTGGATTGTCTCCGACACCGCCACGATTACGAAAGTAACCGTGCGACCCGAGTATCAAGGCCGGAAGCTAGGCAGTTTATTGGTGCGAGATTTGCTGGAACGGGTGGAACGTGCCCAATGTGCTTTTGTTTCCTTGGAAGTTCGCGTTTCCAACGTTCGCGCGGTGCAACTGTATCGTAAACATGGTTTTGCGAAAGTGGGCATCCGCAAGCACTATTACACCGATGGCGAAGACGCCATTGCCATGGTCAAAACATTTAGTAAGGAGCATCACTA
>CAZVZF010000129.1:0-2350 GCA_964631095.1 uncultured Eubacteriales bacterium | reverse complement strand
CCTCGACCAAAGGCTTTCGCAAACTCGATCATGACTTTGCTCCTTTCGCACGATAAACAGGAACATCCGCCCAACGTTTTTGGGTGGCAAAGAGAAAGACGGGCCAGAAGACTGCCGCCACAGCTAACAGTTTGGTAGACTCGTTTGTTGCGGTTAATAAGGGCAACGAAACAGCAAGGAAGAAGACCGATTGGACAACCAACATGGGTAGCCATTTGACATGATTATAGCCATACCACACGGTAGGGAGCAATAAAACAAGATGGAGAAGTGCTAGGAAGAAATTCACACTAGTATCCCCATACTGCACAAAGGTCCCCAGCAATGCCACATAGGCCAACAAGAAGATGGCCTTCGGTGGCAAGGCATCGGCCACTAAGCGAATGCGCACTTTCTTTAATTCGCGGCGTAAGATGAAGTGGACCAGAAAGGCTTGGGCAAAGGCGTATAACAATAGAATAGAAGGTGCAAGGAAGCGATAGGCGCTTCCTTCGAGATGGAAAATCATTTGGAGAGCTGCTAAGAGATCGATGCCATAAAGAGCCTCCACAATTCCTACGGAAAGAAAGAACAAGCCAATGTTTAAGGCAGCGAGGGTATACACAATACTAATGGATCCCCAACGGGCTTTGGCCATCAGGCCATACCCTATGCCCGTGGCAAGGACAGGAATTAAGAGTAACAAGGTTCCTTGAATATCCAAGAGCCCTCCTAGGAGTAAGGTGGCAAGGGCAAACACGAGCAGGTACGATTCCTTGGCTCGTATCGTAAACGCTGCAGCCAACAAAGGAGCAACCAGCAAAACAATGAAATCCAAGCCTGGAAGATAAATAGCCAGCCAGAGGATGATGAGATGGATGGCGACTAATAATCCGGCAAAGGCAAGTGAGCGTGTTGAATTCATGGAATCGACCTTCCTTTCTTCTTATTATACAACAAGTCTAGGACAATTGAATATGCGAGTTGACAATGATACAATAAAGAAAAGTTGCTGACCATTTGTCGGCCAGAGGGGGAGAACTATGCCACTACAGACACTCAACCCACGCCAACAGGAAGCGGTCACGACTCCCGCACCCTATGTTCGGGTGGTTGCGGGAGCCGGAAGCGGAAAAACGCGAGTGCTCACGGAACGGATTGTTTACTTAATTGAAGAGATGGGCATTCCGGCCTCAGCCATTGTCGCCATTACCTTTACCAACAAAGCCGCTCGCGAGATGAAACGGCGGGTGGAAGAGCGCTTACAAGCCCAACCGTTGACGTCTCATATATCGACGTTTCACTCCTTTTGTGTGCGTTTTTTAACACGGGAGATTCATTTATTAGGGTACCCGCGGAGTTTTACTATTCTGGATAGTGATGATCAAGAGAAAGTCATCAAGGAACAACTCGAACAACTGCAATTGCCTCGCGAGACCTTTAAGCCTAGCTATGTCATTAGTGTGATTTCTCAATGGAAAAACGCTGGGACTTCCGTTGCCCAAGCTGCTGCAAGTTCCGTCGGGTTTCAAGGAGAAGAAAAGATTGCCCAAGTCTATGCGAACTATGAAGCGTACTTAAAACATAATAGTTATTTAGATTTTGATGACCTAATCAATAAAAGTGTGGAAATATTAGAGTCCTTTCCTTTGGTGCGTGAACAATGGAATCGGCGGATTGCTTGCTTGTTGATTGATGAATTTCAAGACACCAATAATATGCAATATCGTTTGATTCGGGCGCTCTGTGGGCCGGATTGTTCGTTGTTTGTGGTGGGGGATCCTGACCAAACCATTTATACGTGGCGGGGAGCGAATGTCGATATTATGCTGCAACTCGAAAAGGATTATCCGGGAACAGTGGATATTGTTTTAAATACCAATTATCGTTCGACCAAGACGATTTTAGAGGGAGCGAACCGTTTGATTCGTTGCAACCAAAAACGAATTCCGAAAGATTTAGTGACGGTCAACGGACAAGGGGCCACCATCTTGTTTTATCGCGCCCCTGATCCCGAAACGGAAGCTCGGTGGGTCATCGATCAGATTCGTAAAACCCGATCGAGCCATCCCGAACTCCGCTATGATGCCTTTGCCATCTTGTATCGTTCCAGTTACACCTCGCGCGCGTTTGAAGGCGAATTGATGCGACAACGCATCCCCTATTTAATTTTTGGAGGAATTCGCTTCTTTGAACGCAAAGAAGTAAAAGATGCCCTCGCTTATTTACGATTGTTGCTTCGTGAGGATGATGAAGTGGCCTTTAAACGCATCATCAATGAACCCAAACGAGGGTTTGGAGAAAAAAGCTTGGAGCGCTTAATTGCTTATGCTCAGCAAGAAAGTCAATCCTTGCTTTCCTGCCTTCAAAC
>CAZVZF010000128.1:0-2546 GCA_964631095.1 uncultured Eubacteriales bacterium | reverse complement strand
CTCTCCGATGGGTTCAAAGTGTCCATCTTTGACATCATCAAAGGCAACATGAAATTTGTCCCTATCGTGGGCGGAATTGTTGCAGTCATTGGGCTCATTGTTGGCATTCTCTAGCATTTACTATTTTCGATGATTTGAGCAAAGAAAGAGGGATCGTATGCGCTTCACTGCCGAACGGTATGACGAACAGTTTCAACGCTTATTGTTATCCGAGCGTTCGCCAACGCTGACGGTTCATAGCGTTTATCGTCGTCTGGTGAATTTCATCCACGGACATCAGCTGTACACGCTGAGTGGCGCAACGGTCCCTGCTTCCTTTTTTCACTGTCGTTTGCAAGAAACCATTGATTTTACCCAATTAGAGTTGCGCCCTGGTGACATCGCTGTGTTACGTACCGACTCGTTAACCATAGGTTCAATTGTGGTCGACTTGCAACCTGCAACCCTTTACAATCCACCTTTTCCCCGCCTCGCCCGCGGTGCGAAACCGGATCAAGCAACGCTGCTTACGTTTCTTCGCCAAAGCGGAAAACGGACCGGTAGTCTGCATTATTATCGTAGTCTTCACCAATTGTCGCTTGCCCCCTTTGATGTGATGGATGAGCGGTTACGTTTTGCCATCACCAACTTCGTGCAAGCCTTTCGCCTCGCCGAAGGGATGGAAGAAAGCGTCCAAGCCTTAATGGGCTTAGGACGCGGTCTTACGCCCGCCGGAGATGATTTTCTCGCTGGTTTTCTTTACACTCGCCAAGCCCTTGCCCCCCACGAAGAACGACTGAAACGCACCATCCACAAGGTGGAAGCGCATTATCCGCAAACGGGGGATGTCACGCGTCAAATGTATCAGGTGTTTCTCCAACATGCAGGGACCGAACTCCATCGTCATTTTTTAGAGACATGGTTTGGAAACGATCCGGTCGCTTTATGGAAAACCCTACTTGAACTTGAAAACCTCGGCCATACCTCAGGACTCGACTTTGTCGTAGGCTGTGAGGCAGCCGTGTCCATAGATGAAAAGGAGTAAATGTATGCATCAACAAACCATTGTTCGAAAAAAATCCTATTTTGATTCGGTGACGCTCATGTCGTTAACCGCCAAGATCAAAGCCATCGAAGGGGTCCAAGAAGTAGTGATTGCGATGGCAACTGATATGAATCTTGATATTTTGGCTCAAACGGGATTAATGACCGAAGAAGCCCGCTCCGCCACTCCGAATGATTTGGTTATTGGTTTGGCACTCGACGATTCAACACAAATGGATTCGGTGTTAGCGGCCATTGACCAAGGATTAAAACCAGTGACAGCCAGCGGTGAGGTCAAGCAAGTACGTTATTCCTCCATCGCTGCTGCCACCGAGCAAGGGGATTATAACCTTGCGGTTATTTCTGTGCCTGGTCGCTATGCAGCACGGGAAGCCATGCAAGCTTTACGACGTGGCTTGCATGTGATGCTGTTCAGTGATAATTTATCCATCGAAGAAGAAATTCAACTGAAAACCTATGCCCGCAGCAAAGGGTTATTGGTCATGGGCCCTGACTGTGGGACGGCCGTTCTCAACAACGTGGGTTTATGCTTTGCCAATCATAGTCGTTCGGGTAGCATTGGCTTAGTCGCTGCCAGTGGCACCGGCCTCCAAGAAGTTTTAGTTGTTATCGATCAACTAGGAGGAGGCATCTCCCAAGCCATTGGGGTGGGCGGTCGCGATTTAAGTAAAGAAGTTGGCGGAATCATGATGATTGAAGGGATTCGTGCCTTGCAGCAAGATCCCAATACCGAAACCATTGTGTTGATTTCTAAACCTCCCCATCCAAGCGTTAAGGCGAAAATCATGGCGACTTTGGAGCAAAGCCCCAAACCTGTCGTGATTTGTTTCTTGGACGCTGAACCAGATCTCGAACATCCTCAATATGACTATGCCAGTGAACTCGCAGAAGCTGCCTATCTTGCTTGTGCTCGTTCCGGCATTCCGCTTCCTCCTCAAGACGAATCCAAACTTCAAGAAGCGGCTGCTAAAGAATTTCATTTTGCCCCCTCTCAACAATATTTACGAGGGCTATTCTGTGGTGGGACTTTGACATCCGAAGCGCTAAGTTTGGCCCGAAAAGTGATTTCCATCCAAAGCAATGTTGCAAAAAAAGAAGCCGAAAAATTGCATGATGTGTTACATAGTAACGGTCATGTGGTCTTGGATATGGGGGATGATTACTTTACCAACGGGAAACCACACCCGATGATTGAACCTTCCAATCGCTTGGAGCGATTGCTGCAAGAAGCAGCCGATCCTACCGTGAAAGTCATTCTTCTTGATTTTGAAATAGGGTATGGATCGCATGCCGATCCCGTAGGAGTCACCTTACCTACGTTACATAAAGCCCAACAACTCGCGTTTCGTGCGGGACGTGAAATCGCCTTTGTCGCCTATGTTCAGGGAAGCGAAGGCGACAAACAAGATAAAGCTTCGCAAATCCGTCGTCTCGAAGAAGCAGGTGTTTTGGTCGGACGGACCAATGCTGAAACGGTCCGGATGGCGTTGCATATTTTGACG
>CAZVZF010000127.1:0-2589 GCA_964631095.1 uncultured Eubacteriales bacterium | reverse complement strand
TTGATGGCAAACATCCGATCGTCAATCTCCGAGGTATACATATTATCTCGATAATTAAACCAATGTCCAGAGGTTTCCCATAATTCTTGATTCAACATAATCGGAGTACGTATAAATTGATACCCTTCTTTTTCATGTTCAGCATACCAGTATTCCTCAAGAATACGACGTAAGGTTACGCCTTTGGGAAGCCAAAAAGGAAAGCCAGGACCATATTCTGACATCATAAATAGCCCCAGTTCTTTTCCCAAACGCTTGTGATCCCTTTTTTTGGCTTCTTCTAACATATGAAGATGCTGTTCGAGAGCTTCTTTAGTACCAAAACAAATGCCATAAATTCGTTGTAACATCTTGTTTTTTGCATCGCCTTTATAATAGGCACCACTTACTTTTAATAATTTAAAATGCTTCAAAACAGCAGCATTTTCTACGTGAGGTCCTCGGCAAAGATCACAAAAATCTCCTTGTTCATAAGCACTAATAATTTCATTTTCTGGTAATCCTTCGATAAGTTCAATTTTATAGGGATCTCCTGCAAATTTTTGCAAAGCTTCATCCTTTGAAAGTTCCAATCGATGAATGGGTTCACCCTTTTTGGTGATTGCTCTCATGACTTGTTCAATCGCTGGAAGATCTTCTTCTCGAATAACATCTTTGCCAAGATTTATATCATAATAGAAACCTTCTTCAATAGCGGGCCCTACCCAAAATTTTGCATGGGGATAGAGGCGTTTCACTGCTTGGGCCAAGAGATGCGCCCCTGAATGGTTAAGCACTTCAAAAGCTTCGCTGTTCTCAGCAGTGACAAATTCTACTTCAGCATCCTCTAGCAAAACATAGCTTAAATCTTTCAATACTCCATTAACTTTTCCAACAAGTGCTTTTTTCCGAAGGGAAGAGGATAATTTTGCAGCAAGTTCTGCAAGAGAATGTCCACTTTCCCATTGGATTGAATCGCCATTTAACAATTGTATTTTCATCATTGTTCCTCCTTCGATAAAAAAACGTCCACTTGCCTATGCAAAGGACGCCAACGCGCGGTACCACCTTTGTTCATACTTCAAACGAAGTATGCACTCTTGCCTTTAACGCAGGCGTTACGACACCGTTCACGGTGTAGCTCTGAAGTGGTAAAACAATTAAGTTATGAAAAGCGTTCCACCGCAACTCGCTTTCTCTCTAGCATAACTAGCCTTGTTTTGTGGCTTCATCAATGCTTTAATGCATTTATTATACAACTCCGCTTGTCTTTACGCAATCCCCTTGCAACTAATGATAGAAGAAGGCAAGTAAAGCAGCTCCGATGATTCCAGAATCTTGGCCAAAGGTCGAAACAACTAAAGGAATTTTCTTACGAAGAGGTTCATAAATCAATGGGTCAACCGCATCACGAAGGTTTGTTAAAAAATGTTTTTGAGCTTGCATTAAACCACCACCCAAAACAATCACTTCCGGTTCGATGTAATGGATGATATTAGCAATTCCACGTGCCATATCTTGAATCCATGTTTCACAAATGGGTTCGGCGAGCGAGTCATGATTCGTAGCTAAAGCAAAGAGCTCGCCAGGGTGAGCGACAACAAGTCCCATTTCTTTGGCTCGAAGCATTAAAGCAGTTCCAGAACAAACTGATTCCCAGGAGCCAGGATTGCTGATTAAGTTATGAGCGAGTGATTGATCACGAATCATCATTTGTGAGATTTCTTGGGCAAAGCCATAGCGACCTGTAAGTAAACGACCATCAATCGCAAGGCCTCCACCAAGTCCTGTTGAAATTGTAATATATTGAACGACATGATGATTTCTTCCTGCACCAAGGTTCGCTTCAGCGAGCGCAGCTAAGTTGGCATCATTTCCAATGTAAACAGGGATATTCCAATCGGATTCTAGCAATGCTTTCAAATTAAAATCGCCAATTCCAAGATTGGGTAAAACATAAACATCACCGGTATTTGAATTGACTGGTCCACACACCCCTACACCAAGACCTCTCGGATGATAGGAAGCGATGTCCAATTGATCGGATAAACGTCGAATGCGTTGAACTAATTCTTCTGGGGAGCGAATGGTCCCTGTAGCTTCTTTCACTACTTTAACAATCGCTCCTAATTCCGATACGACAGCAACTCGAATCCACGTACCACCTAAATCAACACCTATTGCATATTCCATGAATAATCCCCCTATCCAATTGCTACTCTACCGTAATTAGTTTAATTAAATTGGTACTACCTTGTCCGTTTCCACCAGTAATCACAATATGTTGTCCTGTATGAACACCAAATTGCTTCGCAATATTCATTGCAAGTTGTTCGTTTTCGGACTCCATACCAATGCTAGGAATCGTAATTCCATAGACTCCCCAAGTAAGACCTAGGGATCGTGCCACCTGAGGGTCCGTCGACAAAGCAATCACCGGACAATCTGGACGAAACTTCGCCAAACGGCGAGCAGTAGCTCCTGATTTACTAAATGCAACAACCAACTTAATATCACTTAACAATAATAGATTGGCGACTGAATATGCAATGGCATCATAGTGACCATTGGTTACATTGGGAAAGCCTTCTTCAGCAAGGGCTCGATAAT
>CAZVZF010000126.1:0-2589 GCA_964631095.1 uncultured Eubacteriales bacterium | reverse complement strand
AGCCATGTTGTTCCCCTCTCTATTCTTTCACTTCGTATGCTTGTGGATTTTGGGCTGCGTGTGGATGTTCGCTTCCTTCATAAACAAACAGTTTTTTAATCATCTTTCGGCCAAGGCGTCCTTTTGGAATCATACCCCAAACTGCACGTTCCACCATCTCTACTGGATAATTATCCTTCATAGTGCGTGCGCTTCGTGTACGAAGACCACCAACATAACCTGAAACGTTATAATAGTTTTTTGTGTCCAATTTATTACCTGTCAATTCCACATCTTTCGCATTAAGCACAATGACATAATCGCCAGTGTCGATGTGTGGGGTATAAATTGGTTTGTTTTTTCCAGTCAAAATAGCAGCAATTTCAGTTGCCATACGACCGAGAGTCTTGTCTTTTGCGTCAATGACATACCACTTGCGGGTAATCTCCGCAGGTTTCATCATTGTAGTCTGACGTTGCATGTGAATTTCCTCCTCACCAAATCATAGTGTTACCGGGACTATAATTATGGCAAAACAGTGCCACTTCATATAATACATTTTAATCTACTGAATGTCAATGTTTTTTGCTTGATAAATCGAGAACTTATAAATTGTGATGCATGCTATATCGATTCGAAAAATTGAGAGTAAAAATTAGATTTAGTTTCAAATTATTGGCCATTTTTATTGTTACTTTTTGTGCTTGATGATGAAAATCATTGGGGTGATGGGCATCTACCCCAATGATAACGGGATTGTTGTATTGAGCAACAATCTCCCAAAAACGACGATACGGATACCGATAGCGTAATTCATTGCCAATTCTTGTCAGGCCAGCATAACGTATGCCACCTTGATTGAGTTCTAATGGTACCTGATATTGTAGCGAAGCTTTACATATTCTATGAGCAGCTTCCTCACATGCACTATCCCAACTAAGATAATTCGACATGAATAAATCCGGGTGGGCAAAACACGAATATAGCCCAGTGGAAAGAGCTTTTTCAGCCAAAGTGACATAATCGATTATATCCTTGGGGTCCCGAACATTCCCAAAGTAATCTTCAAAGTGATGGTTCTTATAAGACCGATAATGATTCCCAAATACTAAGTATTCGACTTGCTTGGTATCAAGTAAGCTACAAAGATAATCCTCTAAGTCTGGAGAATATTCTGCTTCCATTCCTATGTGAATCTCAATTTGATTATGATAGATATCACGGAGATTTCGAATCGATAATAGATAATCTGGTAACATACGGTAATCGCCTCGAATACGATAATCTTCTTGTTGGATATCAGGAATCATAACATGGTCACTAAATCCAAGAATTTGATATCCTGCTTTGATTGCTGATAAAACATAATCCTCGTCTTCTCCATATGCATGTCCGCAACGATAGGTGTGAGTATGGTAGTTAGCAAGCATGTCCATCACCAACCTCTTGATTATTTTGAGCGTATTCTACACGTACCAAATATAATCCACAAGATGGTACCTTATAAGGGAGTGTTGCTCGATACGCAGAAGGATGAAGTGCTTGATAGCATTCATTCAAGGATAATTTTCCCCTTCCTATTGCAACTAATGCCCCAACCATAAAACGAACCATGTAACGCAAAAAACCATTTCCAACAAATCGAAAATTGATAATATCAGCAGACAACTCAATGGAAGCACTTATGATTTCTCGTTCGAATGAGATATTTTCTTGTTCTGAATTGGAGCAAAAATTACGGAAGTCATGTTTTCCAATAAACATTAGTAGGGCTTCTTTCATTTTTTCAATTTGAAGTTTTTGTCCATATTGATAACAATAGTTGATTTGAAGTGGATTATGCGTTCCTTGATTTAAAAAATACTGATATTCTTTTAAAATTGCATCATGACGAGCATGAAATCTAGAATGAACTTCACAAACATTTTTCACATAAATGTCATCAGGTAACAAACGATTTAAAGCTTTATTCCAAGAATTACATGTCATTGTAACAAGGGGATCAAAGTGAAAAATTTGGCCCAAAGCGTGGGCGCCCGCATCAGTGCGCCCAGATCCAACAATCGGAACAAAGCCTTTATTAATTCTCGATAATGCTAGTTGAAGCTCATCTTGTATTGTCCGACCATGATGCTGACTTTGAAATCCTTCATAATGACTACCATCGTAACTCACAGTTACTTTCAAGCGAACCATGTCATCACCTCGTTGAGCCAGTTGGGATACAGGCCAAGGAAAAATGTAGCACCTGCAACAAGAAAGACAAAAATTAACGCAAACGTATCGTGATTTTCCCACTTAAGAAGACGATATCTTGTACGTTTCCCACTTGGATTGTATCCTCTGGCTTCCATGGCATTGGCAAGATCTTCCGAGCGTTGGAAAGAAGATATAAACAAGGGGATAATCAGTGATACAATTGCAGTTATTTTCTCATTCAACTTACCTTCGTTAAGGTCTACCCCGCGACTAGCTTGAGCCTTCATGATTTTTTCGGTTTCTTCTAGTAAAGTAGGAATAAATCGTAAAGCAATAGAAATTGTCATTGCGATTTCATGCGCTGGAAAACGAATTACTTTTAAAGGAGAAAAAAGCGATTCAAGCCCATAA
>CAZVZF010000125.1:0-2639 GCA_964631095.1 uncultured Eubacteriales bacterium | reverse complement strand
CAATTCGCAAGTATAAGCCAACTTCAGCAGGCCGTCGCTCGATGACGAGCTTGACTTATGAAGAAATTACTACTAATAAACCAGAGAAATCATTGCTCGCTAGCCTGTCCAAAACGGGCGGTCGCAACAATCAAGGTTTAATTACCACTCGCCACATCGGTGGTGGCCACAAACGTCGTTACCGGATGATTGATTTCAAACGTAACAAAGATGATATTCCTGGAAAAGTCGCAACTATTGAATATGATCCTAATCGTTCTGCAAATATCGCATTGATTAATTATCGCGATGGTGAAAAACGTTACATTCTTGCTCCAAAAGGACTTGAAGTTGGAATGGAAATCATTTCAGGGAGTGGCATTGATATTAAAGTTGGCAATGCTATGTCCTTGCAAGAAATTCCGGAAGGAACATTCATTCACAATATCGAATTAAAACCCGGTAAAGGTGGACAAATTAGTCGATCTGCTGGAACAAGCGCTCAAATTCTTGGAAAAGAAGATCGTTATGTAACATTGCGTCTATCTTCTGGCGAAGTTCGTAAAATTCTTGGCACTTGCCGTGCAACGATTGGCACTGTCGGTAATGAAGATCATGCTTTAGTCAGTTATGGCAAAGCAGGTCGGAAACGCTGGTTAGGCGTTCGACCAACTGTTCGTGGATCAGTCATGAACCCAAATGACCACCCTCATGGTGGTGGGGAAGGCAAGAGCCCAATTGGACACGATGCACCACGTACCCCATGGGGCAAACGTGCACTAGGGGTAAAAACCCGCAACCACAAAGCGGCCTCAACGAAATTAATCGTTAGACGTCGTAATGCGAAATAGGAAAGGGAGGAAACGAATATGGCTCGCAGTTTAAAAAAAGGACCTTTTTGCGATAGCTACCTTCTCAAAAAAGTTGAAGCATTGAACAAAGTTCAAAAGAAGGAAGTCATCAAAACATGGTCTCGTCGTTCCACCATTTTTCCTCAATTTGTGGAACACACATTCGCAGTATACAATGGTCGCGAACATATCCCAGTCTATGTGACTGAGGACATGATTGGGCACAAGTTGGGCGAATTTGCTCCAACACGTACCTATAAAGGACATACCGGTCATACGGCAGAAGATAAAGCCGCCGCCGCGCAACGCTAGGAGTGAGGTAATTATATGGATGCAAAAGCTACATTAAAAACAATTCATATCACCCCACGTAAAGTGCGCTTGGTGATCGATGTTGTTCGTGGGAAGGGCGTTAATGATGCCCTCGCCATTCTAGACAACACTCGCAAGGGAGCTGCTCCAGTTGTTGCGAAACTTGTTCGCTCGGCTGTTGCTAATGCTACTAACAATTTCCAAATGGATGCTTCAAAACTATACATTAAGGAAATACATGCCGATGATAGCATTCGGATGAAACGCTTTATGCCACGTGCGAAAGGTAGTTCATCGGGATTACTCAAACGGACAAGCCACATTACTGTGGTGGTGTCCGAGAAGGAATAGGGGGGAGCAAACACATGGGTCAAAAAGTCAATCCAGTCGGAATGCGAATTGGCGTTATTCGCGATTGGGAATCAAAATGGTATGCTGACAAAGAGTTTGCAACCTTCTTACACGAAGACATTAAAGTTCGCAAGTTTTTAGAAGGAAAATTGAAAGAAGCCGCCTTATCGCACGTTGAGATTCAACGCGCAAAAGAACAAGTTGACATTTTTGTTTATGTTGCACGTCCTGGTGTTGTCTTAGGCCAGGATGGGAAAAATGTTGAAGAATTAAAAAAAGCAGTTGCTAAAATTGTCAAAGAGAGTTCGGTTAAAATCACAGTAGTGGAAGTAAAAAATCCCGATTTGGATGCCGTCCTTGTTGCCAAATCTATGGCACAACAACTTGAACAACGCGCTTCCTTCCGTACTGTTCAGAAAAAAGCGATGCAACGCGTCATGCGTGCGGGAGCAAAAGGTATTAAGACCTTAGTTTCTGGTCGCTTGGGTGGAGCAGAAATTGCGCGTAGCGAAGGATACTCTGAGGGGATTGTCCCTCTTCATACCCTTCGTTCGGATATTGACTTTGCTGTCGTAGAAGCCCATACACCTTATGGCCGTCTTGGCGTAAAAGTATGGATCTGCCGTGGCGAAATCTTGCCGGCAAAAAAGGCAACCGAAACAAAGCCAGTTGCCGAGTCGAAAGGGGCGTAGAATCCTATGTTAATGCCAAAACGTACAAAATATAGAAAACCTCATGGCTTGAGCTATGAAGGAAAGACCAAAGCGGGTGGCTATGTTGCGTTTGGTGAATATGGTCTTCAAGCCATTGAAGGCGATTATATTACCAACAATCAAATTGAGGCCGCACGTATTGCGTTGTCTCGTTATACCAAGCGTAGTGGACAAGTTTGGATTCGTATTTTCCCCCAACTCTCGAAAACCAAGAAACCCTTGGAAGTTCGGATGGGTTCAGGAAAAGGCGCACCTGATTCTTGGGTAGCAGTAGTCCAAGCTGGTCGCATTATGTTTGAAATAGGAGGCGTTCCTGAAGCAGATGCTAAAGAGGCGCTACGCCTTGCATCCAATAAACTTCCGGTGAAATCCCGGATTGTTAAAAAAGAAGAAAAGAGTGGTGAATGAGCATGAAACTGAAAGAAATCAGAGA
>CAZVZF010000124.1:0-2664 GCA_964631095.1 uncultured Eubacteriales bacterium | reverse complement strand
ATTTAATTTTTATCGTTATGAAGTCGCGCATGTCTTCAAAATGATGGAAACATTCGAAGCTGGTCCTATCCCCTTCATGGGAGAGTTAAAAAATGTCTTAGCATTAAAAATGGATTATTCTCGTTTCGGCCCGCTCGCATTCACTATGATAACTAGTGAAATGGAGCAAGACCTAGATTATTACGAAGACGAGATTGCTCAAGCCATGACAAATCTTGCTAACGAAGGGATTACGGATTTTAATGAAGAAAACGGTCGTGCATACTTAGAATCATGGTATGCAAACTGGGATTTACATGCAAACAAGATTTATGCTGGCGAGTACTTAATGGATTACTTGTGGGAGCGTCAAGCACAAACGATGCAACAGCATGCCTTTATGTTGTCCCACGAACAAGGATTCTATGATTCCATTACCGAAGTGCTAACTTATCTTTCTGCCATTTATGGGATTGACGGCCATCTATTAGATGATCTTATCGATTTCATGGGTGCCCCAGCCGTTAGCGCAGATCTTGTGACTCTCAAAAATGAAATTCTAACTGTTTTAATTAACGAAATGCCGTCTGTTTCAATGTTCCAAGATGCATTTGGTTTATTTGCAGATTTTGCAAAAATGTATTTGCCAGATTCCGAAGTCATTGGAGTAGACTACGACAACATTGCAAGTACGATCGCTGCGGCCGTTCCGGAATTTGTTTCTTTGCAGCTTGAATTTCTCCTTGGACTTGATTTAGAAGATCTACAAGCCATTGACCTTGCCATGCATGCCGAGCGTCCAGACGTTAAAGCTTATGGCACCTATGTGTTAATGGTACAATATTATTATGCTTATATGAATTTGCCAGCCACTCAAACAAGAATCGATGCCCTCGAATTAGCGTTACAACTTCCAGAAGGAACGATTGATGAAGTACTTCTCATGGACTTCATTCTTGCTCAAATCCCAGAAGAGCAGCGTTCAATGGTTGAAGCAATTGTTACCAGTGTCCTCGATTTTGCGGAAATGGAAGGCGAAACAATTGGTGATGCAGCCATTGTCTTTGTAAACCTAGCTCGAATTGCCTTTGAACATTGGCTTGATACCGATGGTTCGATTGGATTCTTAATTCTTGATTTAATCTTCAGCATGCAGCCTGAAGAAAATCCAGAAAATGTCATGGCCCCTCTTTATATTGAAGAAGAGCCTACGGAACCTTCGGGTCCTACTCCAGAACAAATTGCAATTATTGAAGCAATCATTGATGAATTATCAGCTTATGATCAGTTGACAGTTGCAGCATTAACCGAAACTGATATTGCAGATGTTTTGGCACTACTCAATGTAGTTGCAAAAGAATTCTTGTACGATATGTATGTCGAACAATATGGTGAAACCTTGCTTGTTGATTATGAGGCAATGATTGATGGCCTTACTGCTCAATTGCAAGTTATTCTTGTTAATTTAAATCTCTTGCAAGCCAATCTCTTTGAATTTGTTTCGGCAAACGATGTATTGAGCGACTTGATTGGATTAGACTTTGATAATCAAAACTTAGCGATTTCGGCCATTTCGAATCTTGTTCATCAATTCTTTGGTGGGGAAGCGAACGAAAACTTTGCTGCACTCCTTGCAATCATTGATGAATTCTATGATGAAGAGGGCGAAATCTACAACTTCATTGCCGAATTCCCACTCCCTGACTATGAAATGCTTGTCGCTGCTTTAGAAGAGATTGTATTGTATGCTGGACCTGCTTCTCTCGTCGATATTGAACAAGAAACATTAACCGACGAAGAACATGCCCATCTCTATAATTTCTTTGTGGCAGTCGATCGTTTCATTAGTATTATGAATGGCGAAAGTCTAGAACTTACTCCTGCTGATTTGTTCTTCAGTGAATACATTGAAGGTAGCAGCAATAATAAAGCCCTTGAAATTTTCAATGGAACTCCCTATTATGTATTTCTTGCAAACTATAATTTAAAACTTTATTCGAATGGTAGTCCTTCTCCAACAAATCCATTGATATTATCGGGGATCCTCGCTCCTCAAGATGTATTCGTGATTGCCAATTCATCGGCTAATGCAACAATTCTTGTAATTGCAGATATAACAGCAACAATAACTTATTTTAATGGTGATGATGCTATTGTATTATTCCATGATACTGATGTAATTGATTCAATCGGTCAAGTGGGTTTTGATCCTGGAACTGCTTGGGTTTCTGGCGATGTCACTACATTGGATAGAACACTTGTGCGAATTCCTGGCACATATGCTGGAGATATTATTATTAATGATGCCTATGATCCATCTCTATATTGGAATGTTTTCCCAATTGATACATTTGATTATCTAGGGTTTCATTCCAATTCACCGCTTCCAGCATAATTTATTCGATGAAATCAATTTAATGAGAAGGCGCGAGAATCTCGCGTCTTCTTTTTCATGGAAACCCTTGACATAATACATGTTTACTTGTACAATGAGTAACGCCATACCAAAAGGTATCGTGTTTCATGCGGTCAATTAAGTCTCTTCGCTTGCGGGAGACTTCTCAAAAGGACAAACTTGGAACGCCTGGTATTGTGTGAATAGAATGCATCGAGGGGAGGAAATCATCGAATGCCAACAATTAATCAGTTGATTCGCCAAGGACGGGAACAAACCACTTGGAAATC
>CAZVZF010000123.1:0-2674 GCA_964631095.1 uncultured Eubacteriales bacterium | reverse complement strand
TCGCATTACCATGATGTGCCTCCTTCAAGGTGATATCCTACCAAATGGCTGGATTAAGTGGAGTATACGGATGATCGGCATTCGCGTCAACAGGCTTGTGTTACAAAAAGAGAAAATTTGTTAAATTAAAGATATGGAGCATGTATTCTCTTGAGGTGGTGCGATGTTATGAGGTGATGTTGGCTATTTGATTGTTTCGTGCTCTTGCAATGCAAATGCCAAGGTTTGTGTATCGCTCAAGTGAATGACAATCTTGTTTAATGAAATCCCAAGAATCCAAATAACCTTTGTTGATTGAAAATTTAGATTCACTGATAAATTTGATAAACCCCAAGAAATCGGTTTTGAATTTTTTGGCAAAGGCCAAGGAATATCTTTCTTTCTCTTCATCTGTAGCATTCAGTACATTGTACAAAACATGATCTAAATTACATGACATATAATAAACTTGGTACGGAATATTACATATGGTTGGGGTTTCAGATATTTTGTTTAGGCAGCCGCTTTTTGTTAAATTCCTGTCGATGATACTCTCTCTGTTTGCTGTTCTTATTTCCCACGCAGAATACCATGGGTGTTGTGCGTTTTTATCTTCAACCACATTGCAGTTAGGGATATATACTCCATCTGTATCAACCAAGTGTATGATTTCCTGGAAATGCTGCGGAGAAAGATGATTAGATCTCATGTAAAACCGAAGTATCTGGCCCAGTTTGGAACGAATTGTCCTTGCAGTGACACCCCTTTCTGACGTTATATCACCATACACAATATGTACATAAACTCTATTTGTATCAAATAATTGCTCAAGAAGAAGGCCTAATGCTTCAGCGTCAGATGGCCCTTCTACTATTACAAAAACCAATTTCTTACGAGCCTCGACTCTCTCCCGCCTCCCTGAATGCAAATGCAATCTCAGCATTGCGTGTAGGTTCATACAGTTCTTCTTCTTGACCACCAAACATGATATCTCTGTAATAAAAATCTCTCAGATTATTGGTCTCTTTGACATTAGTCATCCGAACATAGCGGTTGTAGGGATTGATTGTTGTAAAAGCGATAAAGCCTCGGTCTAATGTTTCAAGAGGACGTAGATTGTGTGAGGTAAAAATCAACTGACCTTTGCCTCTTTCGGAAATAAGTCTTAATAGCTCGCCAAGAAGGTATTCGAATACTCCTGTGTCCAATTCATCAATAGCGACAGTAATCGATGGTTCGTTGTAAACAACAATAAGGAGTTGGAGGATAGAGATGATTTTCTTGATTCCTTCTGACTCGTAGGCAAGTGGAATTTCCTTGTCTGCCTTACATGACATCAGCTGAATGCGGCCACCCAGCTCTCCATTTTTTAACACCTGGGTTCCTAAATCTTTGATGCGGATAGTAAGACCTGGTACCAATTGCTCTAGAACAACATTCATTGGTTGAATAATGCTTTTTGTGGCATCTATGGATCCTTGTGAGATTATTGTTGATTCGTTGAGAGGGATCATTATTGTTCCGATGGAGTATTCAGTTTCATCAGAAAACTTGAAAGAGAAGGGTTGTGACTCCAAACTGATGAATGCAGAGTTTTTGGTATTGATTACAAATAACTCATAGTTACCAAAAGTAACGAGGTTTTCCAATCGCTGTATATAAAGAGAAAAATTTTCTAGATTCTGTGAATCTTTTACTCTCTTTCTGGCTACCGTAAGAAACTCCTTCGAAAAGATAAAAGATCTGGATTGTACTTTGGCCAGTTTTTTTGCCACGAGAAGGTCCATTTCAGTCTTTTTATTATTGCCAATCAACAATTGAGATCTTGTTCTAGGAAGCAGGAGCTCAGAGGAACTGGTATCGAATAATGTTCCCATTCTGGGTTTACTGTCACCAAAAATCGGACATTTAAGTATCTCGGCGAAAATTTCTACTCGCTTTTTATTAAGAGGGTCAAATGAAGCGTCAATATTTCGTTCGTCGGTATCAACAACTGTCTGGATACTAAATTGGTAGGAGAGAGGGATTGTCTCTGAACCTGCCATTACTGTGAATTCAAAATTAAAAGTGGCAACGTCACTGTCGATATTAATAAAGTCTGCAAATTTTTCGGGTATTTGCTTGCCACATAGGGCAAGTTTTAATAGTTCTAAAGCATCAATGAGCGCTGTTTTTCCAGAGCCATTTTGACCGTATAGACCCAACACACTTGCTCGGAATTTCTTTCGTGGATTCTCAAAGGATAGTGAGCCGCGCATTATATTTTTAAAATTTTGAATTGTCACGCTTGAAATTCTTACTGTATCCGTCTTCATCGAAGTACTCTCCGTTCATTAAAGTGTACCTCAACGTTAGCACTAATCATGGTAAAAGTAAATATGAATATCGTAAACGATATATAAAATATCGTTTCTTGTATTCGATATGGATAATCGTGTCGATGAAATTCAATGTAATACTAAATAGCATCTTCTCCCTCCTTCGTAGAACAATGCGATCGCAATTGGTCTGCAACTATATAAAGAAGGTACATATACTCACTTTTTGATTCAAAGGGGGCAATTCATTTGAAAAATCGAGGGTGTCAATGACAACCAAATGTACCAAAAATCAAGAGGTGAAATAGATCTTTTTGTGATAAGACACTTGCTCTATTTGCGCAGCATGATGTCGAGAATGATACGATCGGTGTCAG
>CAZVZF010000122.1:0-2702 GCA_964631095.1 uncultured Eubacteriales bacterium | reverse complement strand
CATCGCAGAGAGGAAGCGTTTGATTTTTGAAGGATTTCCTTAGTGTAGCACACGGCGTGCCCCATACATTTGTTTCATTTGTTGAAGAGGGAAGAAGAAAAGGCGTTCCAATTCTTCGGCTTCCGTTTTGGTGAGCGAGTCCAACAAAGAAAAGGTATCGATAATACGAAGCATCACCCGTCGCATCAACTCATTAATGAGCATCATGGCATCTGTCATGCGTTCGTCTTTAGCGTTTTGATCGAACGCATAGGGTGTGACATGGGTAAAGGCATTGCTTTCTTCATAAAATCCTAATAAATAGGCAGTGATCGATTCCACCTTATCTTCTGGCATAATTTCCGCCAACATATGAACAAAATAAGGGGAATTGGGGACTTGATCGTTCGCTTTTCCTTTTAAATACAATGCCCATCCATTGAGACGGAGTATGGTTGCTTCCTCAATGTCTTGTTGGAAGAGATCACGATAATATCGCTGAACAATTTGGATATCCCGTTGATAGTCACGGGCGAGGTTAGCATCTTCCGCATCCTCAATTTGTTCAATATTACGTCGCAAAAATTCAATCGCTGAGGCTTTCGCTTCATAACCTTTGATTTTTTGATGAACGCCATAAATGAACGCCCGATTGTTGTCTTCAAGGGTTAATAAATTCAAGATGGACATCGCTTCGATGATGTAACGAGCTTGAGCATAAAACATCATGGCATTGCCTTGATAAAATGCGGAGAGCAAATCATCATAGCGAGGGGATAAGTCTTGCAAGAGATAACCAATATACTTTCCTTTGAAACTAACGGGTCCATCCCGTTGGACATATAACGAACTCATGCCAATGATGTAGGCCACTCCTTGAATTTGTTCGGGTTGCCGCAGGCGTTGTTTTTGATAGGCTTGTTGCAAATGAAAGGTATGAAACGCCGTCGCCAATAAGACATCATCTTCCAAGGGCTCGGGGGCTTCCATCACATGGCGAAAGGGCAACGGAAGCGTCGAGGCATTCTCGACTTCATCATGAGATAATAAGGTTTCAAGCATGCGATAGGCATTGATGGGGATCCGCTCTTGGTAGACATCGTGCAATGCCGATAAGACGTTGTAGGCCGATTCATAAAGAAGTCCTTCGTCAATGAACATTGCAAGAATGTTGTCAACATTACCATCATCATAATTTTCGGCGATGGCTTTGGCAAAATGAAACGAAGGATGAATGTAAGTATCGAAATTGCGGATGATAATCCGATAATAATCTTTTTGAGCGTCCGAATCGAAATCCACATAATTTAATAAATCATTCATCGTGTTTGCTTTTTTCCCTTTGATACGCGGTAGCCAAGAGAAGCGTTTGATGAAACGCTTTTTTTCCATGCCTTCATCGGCTTCATCGGCATCTTCTTGAGCTTGTAGCGTGTAGAGACCTTCGATTCGTTCTTGGTCTGAGGGGAGTGTCGAATAATACTTCGTCGCTAAATGGGGCTTATTAATGAACACATTGAGCAAGAGATTGGCCTCAATGCAGTTACGAAGCAATATCCGATTGGCAGCAGCCTTGGGAAGAAAGGAATATTCCTCGTAATTAAGATCATCATAAACTGAGAAAAAATAACTAATGCCTGATTGGCAATAGCCATGAAAACAAGTCCAGCATGCACGCTCAAAATAATCCTCATTCGAAAAGGAGAGCGATTGAATGACTTCATATAAGACAGCATTGAAGGCATAATATTTTCGCAACTTCAGATGCAATTGTTGCCGAGAATCCAATTCCATAGCGTTGGATTACTCCTGATCCAACTTAGCAAGGAGGAAGCCTTCACGGGTGCCATAGCGACTCACATGGAAGGTTTTAGCACCTGTTAGTCGTGCAATTTCATCGAGAATAACCATACCAGGAACCAACGAGTTGATGCGTCCTGGAACGACCTCATTAAGCGTTAAGATGCAACGTTGTGGATCGCGATGCAATTCATCCATTAACGACCCGAAATCAGAAATAGGGACTTCATAGCCGTGGACAGGTTCACTTCGTTTGAAAAAATGACGATGCAGCTTGGCGATGGCTCGTCCATTTCCACCTACAGAATGCAAGGCTGGTACATCTATTTTGGATAACCAACGAATCTTGGCAAGCTCATGGCGTACCATCTCGCGGATGGCTGCGGTTTCGGATAAGGTGGGCAGAATATTACGAATAAGTGTGCTCGTTTGACGAACACTTCCCAATTCTAGATTCACATGATGACGGATGACCCCTTCTTCAAAGTAGGTGAGATTGGTTGAGCTACCACCGACCCCCACCAAGAGTCCCGAGTAAGGCAATGGGTCTCGATCTTTTGCAAATCCTTTCATTCCATACTCACACTCTTGTTGAGGAGTGAGAACTTCGACGCGGACAAAGCAACGGCTATAAATCTCGTTGACAACCGTCTGGGTATTTTTTAGGCTACGGAAAAAGGCACTTGCGAAACAGAAAGTTTTAATTCCTGGGAAACCTGCTAGGTCATCGAGATATTCTTTGAGGCAACTGGCAATGGCGTCCATTCCATCGCTGGTTAACGATCCGTTGTCGACGTTCTGGATGAGGCGTGAAAACGTTTTGCGTGAGAAAAGAAGTTGCAAATGCTGTTGTTCCACGCGATAGGCAACCAAACGAATGGTGTTGGATCCAATATCAATCACTGCATAATACATGATAATCA
>CAZVZF010000121.1:0-2729 GCA_964631095.1 uncultured Eubacteriales bacterium | reverse complement strand
GGAGTCAACCATGAGAAACTTCGCAAAGATATGACCATTATTTCAGCTTCTTCTTGCACCACCAATTGTCTTGCTCCTATTTCTAAGGTGCTCAATGATAATTACGGCATTGAAGGTGGTTTTATGACTACCGTTCATGCGTATACGAATGATCAAACTACCTTAGATTTAGTCAAAGAATCGGATTTCCGTCGTGGACGTGCAGCAGCAGCTAATATTGTCCCTTCTTCCACTGGAGCAGCCAAGTCCATTGACTTAGTTATTCCTGAGTTGAAAGGCCGTTTGAATGGTGGAGCCTTCCGTGTCCCTGTCATTGATGGATCATTAGTCGATTTAACAGTTGGTTTAAAAACCAAAGGGGTTACTGTAGAAGCCATTAATGCTGCAATGAAAGTAGCAAGTGAGACTACTTTAAAAGATGTTCTTGCTTATACGGAAGAACAAGTGGTTTCGAGTGATATTCTTGGTGAAACCGCCGGTAGCACTTTTGATGCCACCCAAACCAAAGTAGTAATTACACCAGAAGGTGAAGAATATGTGAAAGTTGTCTCGTGGTACGATAACGAATATTCTTACACTTGCCAATACATCCGCACCACGCTTGCCTTCGCTAAGACGCTGGGCTTAAAGTAGTAATAAAAACGCCCGATGGGCGTTTTTTGACAGAAGGAGGAATTAATCCATGGGAAAAAAGACCATCCGCGACCTTGAGGTGGGCGGGAAACGCGTGATTGTACGTGTCGATTTTAATGTGCCGATGAAAGATGGCCAAGTTGGAGATCCTAATCGAATTGTTCAAGCACTTCCTACGATTCGTTATTTAGTCGAGCGAAACGCCAAAGTCATCTTACTTTCTCATTTGGGGAAAGTGAATCATAAAGATCCGCTTCAAACAGAAAAAGACATTAAAAAGAACAACGCTCGCCCCATCGCTGCTGTATTAGCAGATTTGCTCAAGATTCCTGTTGAGTTTTGTGATGCCACTCGTGGAGAAGAACTTCATCATGTTGTCATGAAGTTGCAGGCTGGACAAGTCTTACTTGTCCAAAATACCCGATATGAAAAAGGGGAAGAAAAAAATGATAGTGAACTTGCCAAGGAATGGGCATCTTTGGCGGATGCATATGTCATGGATGCGTTTGGATCTGCTCATCGCGCCCATGCGTCTACATATGGCATTCCCGCCATTCTCAATGATTTAGGGAAACCAACGGCAATTGGTTTTCTAGTGGAGCAAGAAATCCATGCTCTTTCTCGTTGTATCCAAGCCGAAGAACATCCCTATGTTGCGATTCTTGGTGGAGTCAAAGTATCAGATAAAATTAAAGTTATTGAAGGATTATTGAAAAAGGCCGATCGCATTCTTATTGGTGGAGCGATGTCCTATACCTTTATGAAAGCGAAAGGAGTTCCTGTTGGCAATTCTTTGGTTGAGGAAGAACAACTTGATTTTGCTAGAAAATGCATGAAAGAGGGGGCTGAAAAAATATTTTTACCACTCGATTATACGGTAGCAGAACGATTTGAGAATCCTCTTGATGTTCAAAACACCAAGGGACCATCCATTCCTGATGGCTATATGGGAATGGATTTAGGGAAAGCTTCCATTGCCTTTTTTGCCAAGCAAATTAAAGGAGCTAAAGTAGTTTTTTGGAATGGACCAATGGGCGTCTTTGAACAGCCTAGATTTTCAAAGGGCACGGTAGGAATTGCCAAGGCCATTGCAAATCTTAAAGGGGCATTCAGTGTGATTGGTGGCGGAGATTCTGCCGCTGCCGTTGCCGAATATGGCTTTAAGGATCAATTTTCGCATGTATCAACAGGCGGTGGAGCTTCCTTGGAAATGATTGAAAATGACGGTCATTTACCGGGCATTGATATTATTGCTACTAAAGGAGCATCATCATGAGGGACAAAATTATTGTTGGAAATTGGAAAATGAATCATACGATGGAGGATACCCATCGCTTTCTTCAAGAAATTCTTCCTTTTTGTGACGTTGCGTATCAGCATCGCGTTCGATTAGGAATTGCCCCTAGTTTTCTTTCCCTCCAAACTGCCACCCAATCTAAATCAACAAACTTACAAATCTATGCTCAAAATTGTCACGCTCTTCCCAAAGGTGCTTTTACCGGAGAAGTATCAATTCCGATGTTGCAAGAAATTGGCGTGGATGGTGTCCTTGTTGGGCACTCAGAGCGTCGTCAATACTATGCTGAGACTAATGTCAGTTGTAATGAAAAAATAAAATCCTTGCATGCGGCTAAACTTCACATTATTTATTGTGTTGGAGAAACCTTGCAACAATATGAAGACAAGGAAACGATGCAAGTGATTGAGAAACAGCTACGTGAAGGGCTTGCAAATATTGATCCGCAAGCCATTCGAAGGATGGTTTTTGCCTATGAGCCAGTGTGGTCGATTGGGACCGGGCGAAATGCTTCGGTAGAAATTGCCCAAAATGTATGTCATGGAATTCGCTCCATTCTTGCTTCCTTGACGAATTCTGAAATCGCCCAAGAGGTGCTTATTCAATACGGTGGTTCGGTAAAACCTGAGAATGCATTACAATATCTTAGTTCCAAAGACATTGATGGTGTTTTGGTAGGGGGAGCATCGTTAAATCCCGAAAGCTTCAAAGCGTTGGTCGAATGCCTATGGAAATAAAAAAGAATGATCTTATTCAAAAGCCAATTATCCTTTGTATCATGGATGGATTTGGAATTAGT
>CAZVZF010000120.1:0-2842 GCA_964631095.1 uncultured Eubacteriales bacterium | reverse complement strand
CCTAGTTTCCGAGCGGCCATACCTACGTGAATTTCTAACACTTGTCCAATGTTCATCCGTGAAGGAACGCCAAGCGGATTTAACATAATATCAATAGGGGTTCCATCAGGCAAATACGGCATATCTTCAATAGGAAGGATGCGTGAAATTACACCTTTATTTCCATGCCGACCAGCCATCTTATCGCCTTCTGATATTTTCCGTTTTTGAGCAATATAAACACGGACAACTTCATTCACTCCAGGAGCCAGTTCATCACCTTTTTTACGAGAGAAAATTTTCACATCGACAACAATTCCGGCTCCACCATGAGGTACCCGCAGCGAGTTATCTTTTCCTTCTTTGGTTTTTTCACCAAAAATAGCCATCAGTAATTTTTCTTCAGGACTTGGTTCACTGACACCTTTTGGCGTAATTTTACCAACTAAAATATCGCCTTCCTTGACTTCAGCACCTGGAATAACAATCCCGCGAATATCAAGTTGCACTTTTGCATCTTCTGACACATTGGGAATATCACGGGTAATCTCTTCGGCACCAAGTTTGGTTTCGCGGCATTCAATATCATACTCTTCAATATGGATGGAAGTATAAACGTCATCTTTGACAAGTCTTTCGGACATGATAATGGCATCTTCATAGTTGTAACCATTCCATGTCATAAATGCGATGGTCACATTTTGGCCAAGCGCCAATTCTCCATTTTGCATGGCTGGACCATCAGCAATGACTTGGTCTTTGTGCACTCGCTCGCCTAAAACAACAACTGGTTTTTGATTAATACATGTTCCTTGATTGGAGCGTGCAAACTTATGAAGTAAATAATTACGTGAATTGCCAGTGTCTCCAGTAACAATAATTTTGCGTGAATCGACATAGGTTACTAAACCATCTTCTTGAGCTACCATTGCAAAACCAGAATCTTTAGCAATCGTATGTTCCATCCCTGTACCAACAAGAGGAGCATGAGGATTCAACAAAGGAATTGCTTGGCGTTGCATGTTCGCCCCCATCAATGCACGTTGAGCATCATCGTTTTCTAAAAATGGAATACAAGCGGTCGCAATCGAAACAATCTGCTTAGGCGAAACGTCGACAAAATCAACCTCTTTACGTTCAGCCATGATATTTTCTCCACGATAACGTGCAACGACATTATCATCAAGAATTTCTCCCTGTTCTCCTAGATTGATATTTGCTTGAGCAATGACAAATTCATTTTCTTCATCGGCCGAAAGATATTGAGCTTCATCCAAAACTCGTTGTGTATTTTTGTCTACACGGCGATAAGGAGTTTCTAAGAAACCATATGGATTTACTTTTGCATAAGTGGCCATATTATTAATAAGACCAATATTAGGACCTTCTGGCGTTTCGATAGGACAGATACGGCCATAATGCGAATAGTGAACGTCACGAACTTCCATTCCGGCGCGTTCGCGACTTAAGCCACCTGGGCCAAGAGCGGATAGGCGTCGCTTATTAGTCAGTGCTGCTAATGGATTATGTTGATCCATAAATTGTGATAATTGAGAAGAGGAAAAGAATTCTTTGATAGCAGCAGTAAGGGGGCGGATATTAGTTAGTTTTTGAGCGGTGGTATTGGCAGTTTCAGAAATGGACATCCGTTCTTTGACACTACGTTCCATCCGAGAAAGTCCAATCCGAAATTGGTTTTGTAATAATTCCCCAATTGTACGGATGCGACGATTCCCCAGATTATCAATGTCATCGGTATCGCCAAACCCCTCAATAATATTGATGAAATACGAAAATGTAGCAATAATATCGGGAATTGTAACATGTTTCTTTTCAATACGTAAATCAGTAGCAACGATATTAGTCACTTGAGTGAGGTCTTCATCAACGTATACTTTCATAATTTGAACGGTATCTGAACCATCGAGATCTGAATTGACATGCAACTTCTGTACATGAGCACCTTGTTCAAAAACACGAATGGCCTTTAGATGATCTAACTCAGGTTTCCCAATAAATGTACCTTTAGGATAGACAATTTCACCATTTACATCGCATAAGTCTTCCGCAATCACCCGGTTAATCAAACGATTATAAATGCCTAATTTTTTCTTAAACTTAAAACGACCAGCCTTCGCTAAATCATATCGTTTTGAGTCAAAAAATTTCTGAATTAAAAGAGTTCGTGCCGATTCTTCAGTAGCGGGTTCTCCTGGACGCAATTTGCTATAAATTTCGATCATTGCATCGCGCATGGTAAGTACGCTATCTTTTTCGAATGTATTTCTAAGATGCAGTTGATCACCAAATAGATCAGTAATATCTTCCTGACGTTCAAATCCTAGAGCTTTTAATAAAACAGTAGCTGGAATTTTGCGGGTCCGATCAACACGTACAAACGCAATATCCTTAGCATCTGTTTCAAACTCAAGCCAAGTCCCGCGAGAAGGGATAATGTCTCCACCATAAATGAATTTTCCACTTTTATCACGTGATTTGCGGAAATACGCCCCTGGAGAACGCACCAATTGCGATACAATGACTCGTTCTGCACCATTAATAATAAAAGTTCCACTTTCGGTCATCCACGGGAAATCTCCCATGAACACTTCACTCTCATTGATTTCACCAATAAGGTTATTTCGCAACCTCAATGTAACTTTTAAAGGCCGGGCATACGTCATATCCCGGTTTTTACAATCATCAACATCATATTTAGGATCCTCAAATCGGCAGTTAACAAAGTCAAGTTCCAAACTGTTCCCGGGACCCGCAATAGGATACACATCTCGGAAAACTTCTTTAATCCCTTCTTCGACAAACCAACGAAATGAGTCTGTTTGAATTTCGACTAGGTTGGGAA
>CAZVZF010000119.1:0-2924 GCA_964631095.1 uncultured Eubacteriales bacterium | reverse complement strand
GCGGTGGTTTTCCTGCTGTACCATGAACAGCAATAATTTTTCTATCCTCCCATAAATTTTTTAGGACTTCTTTATAATTCCTTCTAATATAAGGCTTGTCTACACTATGCTCTTCATAGAGCCTTTTAAAATCAATAGTATCCCCCGAATATTGCTTAATCAGCATGTGCTGCAAATCATCAAGAGGCGGCGCTAGAATGTCTAACAAAGAGCCCTGTCTAAAATGTGTATCGAGTGGATTGTATTCGAAAGATGCAACTCCCCCGATATTTTCAGAACTTTCTTTAAACATTATTTCTTTCATTATGTCATACCCACGGAAACTCTTGCTAAGAAATATTAAATGGTGACTGGTCCGGGTTCCTTCATCGTTTTTGAATCTGAATGGCAAGACATACCGACTACCATTATTCCGTAGTGCATCACATAAGGCTTTAATGACAATCACCTCACGTTCCTCTGGTGATTTATCCCTACATGCATGTTGAAGAACTCTCAATTGTGCATTCCCAAATAATGAAACCATGTGGGATCTTATTGCATCGTTGTTCACACCCATATTTACACGATTATAATTGAAAAAGAAGACACAGTCACAACCCCAATCTTTTATGATTGACGAAACCAGATTGAGGGAAAGTCCCTTATAGCCCCATGGGTCAACAAAGAAGAATGTAGGAACTATCCGCATACCACTAAACATCTCAGCGATTTCTTCTCCGACGGATTCATTGTAGAATCTCGGTTTGTGTCTTAGCCTTTCAATTCCTTCGAGATTTTCAATTGCTGTTTTCAGACTTTCTATGTTTGCTGTATCTTTATCATTAAACAACGTAACCATTCGGTTGCTTAAGTCAGGATTGGCGAGTATAGTCTCCAGCACCAATAGCGGTGTTGATTTGCTTTGATCATCATATCGCCCTGGGCCAGCGAACAAATCAATGTAGGCCATAGTTTGGGGGCGATTAAGATTCTTCTTTTGTGTGTTAAGAATAACCTTTGCCCATGTTGAGAAGTATTCTGTTACGATGCGTGCTTTTACAAGAGATTGTTCGCGCTGTTCTTGAAAGAAATCACCATCCATAACATCCTCCTGTTTTTCCATTCTTCATCTCACCCCATATGCCACACATGTCTTTGCTATGAGCCGTATCTATTATTATATACCATGTATGATGTTCTTCGTATAAATATTATCAAAGTTCCAAACCAGCCTTAGCGTTGACTGAAATGCTTGATTCACATTTGTACCACATTTGATGTTCAGCCATGCTTTCAGTTGCAATCTTGGTTCAAACTCACTGAAAACAATACGAGACATTCGATTAAACCCGATGGAGCTTGCATTCAAGTTCATATTGTTTAGACTGCAGTTAAAACGACAATGGAGTCTAGATGTTTAATTTTCCAGAGTACTATGACAGGGAACAGCTTTATCAAGAAGTATGGGCAGAACCGATGGTGCAGGTAGCCAAACACTATGGTGTATCCAACGTTGCCATAGCCAAGACATGCAGGAAAATGCGAATCCCGGTTCCAGGAAGAGGATATTGGAGCAAGGTGCATAGCGGCCACACCATGCCAAAGTCTCCCCTACCCGAATATGGCGATTGCCCCAAAATCAGGAGAGCAGTCATTGCCTCCCCTTCCAAACAAGCCGAAACAGTAGAAATCGAAAGATTAGACCCAGAGGCTTTCGCAATCGAGAAACTCTTGCTTGAAAAAGAGTCAAACCCCAGACTCAAGATAACCTTCGATGCGAAAATTAAGTTGACCCATAAATACGTTCTGAGGACCAGGGATGATCTTGATAAGGTAAAGAAAAATATCACTGACTATTATGGGTATGGACGATGCCAAGTCCATGAAGATGATTCTTTTCTTTTGGATATTGGCCCCGATAACATTCCTCGGGTTCTGGCAATCCTTCAAACCCTTTGTGATGCTTTGGAGAGCCGGGGATATGCATTGGCCTCTGATAAACCCAGGAAATCCACTTGCAACAATCATTCCTCGCGCGCCTTTTATCCAAGAGAGATGCGTCCGGTTCATGCAGTGATATTGGACGTCCCCATCAAGTTCAGGATAACGGAAACCTCAAACAAAAAGCCTCGGGACAAGAGCTCCAAGGATTCATTTCTCCCTGGATATCAATATGTACCGTCCGGCAAACTCTGTTTTGAGATTTTGTATCCACCCTATAAAAATCATGCCAGAACCGAGTGGCATGATGGGAAGAGAACAAAGATTGAAGATCAACTGAATGACATCATCATCAACATGATCAGGTTCGTCACAGCTACGAAGGAGACCAAAGCTTGGTACCGCATCAAGGAAGAGCAATGGCAAGCTGGATCGATTGAAAAGGCCAAACAATTGGAGTTGAAACGTGCGAATGAGGCGAGGATCAATGCCTTGCACAAGGAATCCGATCGACTGATCAAATTCAAACAAATCAAGGAGTATTATGATCTCATTACGGCAATTGGGAAGGAGCGCCTGGGCGATGCTTACGCTGGATCTGATTTTTCCAAATGGGTGGAATGGGCAGAGGCCTACTTGGAGGAGAACGGACCAGAGCGCTGGGAACTACCGAGATCCAACCATAAGATTCAACAATGAATCTGGCGGAGCTATGCTGAGCAATAACATATTTAAGGTTGTTCTTTATAATTACTCTATGAAAAATCTATTATAGTAAGAAACAGAAGTCTGCCTGCCTTTATCATCTTTCAAATTTTAACACTGATCTAAGTAGCTTCCCATCCAAGCGGGATTTCGAGCTATAGTGCTGCAGCCTGTTTTTAAAAAGAGCCTTTATGGGCATGTCTTGATTCCTGTAGCGTTAAAAGAAATAAGCTATTGGAAAATCTGTTATTTGCTCTCTATCTGATTTGGAAAGTGCTTCAAGACATTCATTTGCA
>CAZVZF010000118.1:0-2930 GCA_964631095.1 uncultured Eubacteriales bacterium | reverse complement strand
CTATGGAAAAGACAAAAGCAACCATTCCATTGCTTTATGATGTTGATGAAAAACCGCGGTCGTGGAAAGACACACTGGTATATGCAACCCAGTGGCTGATGATCATGTTTTATCCCGTGGTCTGGGGCTATTCAGTGGTCGGGCTTGGGTTAGGAATGAGTGGTGAAGAACTAGGTCTATACATGGTTCGGGTGGTCTTTATTATCGGGATTTCGACCTTGATTCAAGTGGCAGCTGGTCATAAATTATCCATGGTTTCGGGACCCAACATCATTCCTTCTTTAGCGATTGTGGCAGCGATGTCCATCGGCGGTCGCGAATATGCCGAGCAAGCGTTTAATGCTTATATCATTGCTGGAGTAGTAGTCGCCCTATTGGGAGTGACGGGCATCATTTCACATATTGGTAAGGTGTGGACACCCTTGGTTTCGGGGGCCATGATTCTGATGGTGGGGTTATCGACAAGCACCGTAGGCATTGGCTTAATTGGTGCCCAAAATGCGACCGCTCCATTCTTTATTGGCATTGCGCTCGCCTTGTTTTGTGGATATTTATCCATTCGGGGAAAAGGGATGCTCGCTAGCATTCCCGTCCTGATTACCATCGTTTTGGGCTATGTGATCTTTATGGCGATTGGAGAGTTTGATTGGGATTTGGTTACAAGTATGCCCACTGTCACCATTCCACAAATCTTCCCTTATGGGTTTTCGATCCCACCCATTGATTTAATTCTTACAATGGTGATTGTGAATATTTTCTCGGCGGTCAACCTTTATGGGAATGTTCAAGGTTATTCGGGCATTGTTGGTCGTAAAATGAGCAAGAAGGATGAACGACGTTACTTTGGACTCTTTGGTCTAGTCGAAGGTGTCATTGCTTCGATATTCGGAGTTCCTAGTAATGTCGCCTATGGCGAGAATTTAGGGTTTGTCTTGTTGACCCGCATCGCTTCACGCACCTTCTTAATGATTGCGAGTATTGCCTTCATTGTGATGAGTTTCTTTGGGAACATTGGAGGACTGATGGCCGCCATGCCGAGTGCAGTTGCAGGTGCTGTTTTGTTAGGGATTGCGAGCACCTTGATTGGCATTGGTGCCTCCAATTGGCACGCCAATGGTAAGTTTCAAACCCGTGAAATCTTCATTGTCGGTTTTTCCGTCTTCTTAGCCTATGGTTTGAATGCCCTGCCTGATACGTTCTTTGCCACCGTTCCTCGGTTGGTGGGAACCTTATTCCGAAATCCGGTCATTACCGTTATTCTCTTTGTTATCTTATTGGAACAACTGATTTTCCGTGAAACGAAAACTCGACTTGAAACGTCCATCGAACCAGCAAAAGGAGGTCATGAATGATGGCAAAACCACTACGTCAATACGAACCGTTTTATCACACCAATCGGGAGCGCTTGCAAGCGCGTGTTACCGAAGCTTATGAGCATTTCAAAAAAACCAAAACCTTTGAGTTTCCTCGTTGGCTTTATGGAGAACCCCTTGGTAAATTAATCAAAGTTGAAGTTGAAGATTGCCCCAATTTTGGTGATACAGCCTATGTCGAAATGGATTCGGCGCGTACGGCATTTATTTCGGTCGACATGCAAATTGATTTTTGCGGAGAAAAAGGTTATGTCGATGTGATGGGTTATGATTTGTCTCAAACGGCAGCCGCACTTGGTCCTATTGAAAGGGCCCTCCAAGCTGTTCGAGGCACCGACATCAAAGTCATTCATACCCGTGAAGGACATGATCCCGATTTATCGGATGCCCCTTTTAACAAAGTCTTACGGAGTAAAATCATTGGAAACGGGGTCGGCATTGGGGATATTCCAGAAAATGGGTTAGGAAGGCTCCTCATTCGGGGTCAAAAGAACTGGGACATTAATGAACGTGTCTATCCCATCGAAGGCGAATTTGTGGTCGATAAAGCTGGGAAAGGCGCCTTTGGATCGAGCACGCTCCATATGGTGCTAAAAAATCTTGGAATTACACATATTGTCATTTGTGGCATTACCACCGATGTTTGTGTTCATACCATTATGCGCGAAGCCAATGATTATGGTTATTGGTGTGTGTTGATGAAAGATGGCACCGGCGCAACCGATGTTGGCAACCATCAAGCCGCCATCAAATCGATTAAGATGCAAGGTGGCGTCTTTGGCAATGTCACCGATTCAGAGCGTTTCATCCGTGCCATTCAAACCGCCAAACTGAAGTAAGAAGATGGAAAAAAGAGGCAACAAATTCTAACCTTGTTGCCTTTTTTAATGAACTAGATATCCAAGAAGAATTGTCTTATAATAAGGGCAATGTGAACGAAAGGGAGCGTGAGTGATGTTTCCGGTCATACCGATGGAAGTTCCAGCCCTATATGGTTCCTTTCACCTTGTTTTTTTAGCCCTATCCGTCTTGTGTTCGTTTGGTTTATGTGCGATCTTTCGTACAGGGAACATTCATCACCCTGGACGGATCATATTTTGCTTTGGTATTTTTACTTTACTAATTGAAATTTATAAACAAGGGTATCTACTCATTCGCCAGCCTTTGTATCAAGTGAATGCCTTACCTTTACAGTTTTGTTCGATGATTATTTATGTGTCCTTACTCGTGCCCGCGATGAAGCCCTCGAAGTTACGCAGTGCTTTGTACAACTTCTTAGCGCTGTATCTCGGATTAAGCGGGATCTCGGTCATGCTCTTTCCGAATACGGTTTTTACAGGAGATCTCATTATTAATCTTCATACCATGCTGTGGCATAGTTCGATGATTAATACTGAGATCTCCATACAATTTACTCGCCCTTTATGTGGATAATTTTATTTCTCTTCAAGTGGCCCAGAAAGCCTTGGCCATGTTTGAGATTGATGTAAATGGACTCGATCATTTGGACCGCCGCATTTTGTCCACTATCCAGAAAGTTTTTGGAGGCGGTCCTGT
>CAZVZF010000117.1:0-2975 GCA_964631095.1 uncultured Eubacteriales bacterium | reverse complement strand
CGATTTTAATTATAGGTTTGATATGGTATAATCACAAGAGAAACGTCAGTTGAAACGGGGTTTCAAACGCCGTTTCAAACCCCATTCCAAAGGAGGGTTTACCATGAGCAAAAACAGTGATACCAAACAACGTCTGATTGACACCACCCGTCGCCTCATTCAAGAACGCGCCACCTTTACCATCAAAGACATCGCCCAAGCTGCCTATGTCAACGTGGCAGCCGTCAACTATTATTTTGGCGATAAGAATCAACTCATTGAAACCGTCGTGCAAGGCATCTTACAAGATTTTAAACAATCCTTGCTCACCGCCATCCGCACCATTCCCTTGGGACAAGCTCCTGCCACCACGCTCGCCAATATGATCGATTTACTGTATCAATTTGCCTTAACAAACATTGGCGTCATTAATTATTTGTTCTTGGATTTTGATACCGAAAAAAAATCCTCCACCCTTTTGTTGCACGAGTTCCTCGAGGATGAAGAATTTACCACCTTAGTCTTATCGATGTTGCAAATTCAAAGTGGTATTCAGGATCAAGCCACCTTGTATGCACGGTACATGCTCATCTTTTCCAGTTTCTGTATTCCATTGTTCATTGAAATTATTCGCCACGTCAATCCCGATTCCTCTCTCCAAGCCTCTTCTTTGCGGGATGTCGCCTTCCGTGAACGCTACATCACTGAACTTCTACGCATTATTGGATGAGGCGTATATTAAAATGTTGATCATCCATCAGCCTCCCCTTTTTGGGGGAGGCTTTTTGTTGGCTAACAACAAGAAAATGTCTCAAAATCTCCATTGAAATCTTCATTATCCTCCTCCAGAGAGAGGCACTCCAAAACATAAAGATCTTGAAAAGAAATCTTGGTTTTCACGATGGTTAAGCATTGGCTTTCGCGCGAGATGGCACTGACCCATCCTTGTTGCTCCACATAAGTTCCTTCATGGTAATAGACCACGCGGACCATGCTTCGCTTGGTAAGAGTCATTAAGCAGCGGTTAAGCTCTTCGGTGGTCTCTTCCGACAAGCAAGGACGCGCTACAGGAATGCGCTCTTTTTGACGTAGGGCAACTTGAAATCCTTTTAAGGCATCAAAGGGTAAGAAGAGTTTAGCACGGCTCGCATGCACTGGTTTACTCGGCATTATGACCACCTACCAGTCGATTGCGGCGTCGCATCGTCGCTCCCTCTTCCAAATTCATGGCTTTCAAAATCGCATTCTTGCCATACTTCTGCTTAATAAAATTGAGAGTTTCTTGGACAGCATGTTCCGCCTCTGCTTCTTCAGGGTTGGTAAACAAATCGTATTGAGCATGCGTCTCCGCTTGGACATCCAGAAAGGAAATCCCGAGGCGACGAATGGGTTGATCGCGCTTGGTGGTGGCTTCATAAAGAGCGACCACCTGCGGAAGAATCAAGGAGAACGCTTGGGTCGTGATGCCCAACATCCGTGCTCCCCCGGTGCCACGAATCGTGTCTTTCGCATAGCCAACATACAAACCAATACGCGGGGTCACAAGCTTACGATTCGTCAAATCCAAACATCCTTGTTCGACCATCTCTTGGAGCACCAACAACGCTTTCTCATACGAATAATCTTCAAACAAAACTTGGCTGGAGGATACCGATTGCGCTTGACGTTGATAGGCTTGAATCTCAGCGATGGTACAGGGCTCTCGTCCCCAAGCATGATCATAGAGATAGCTGCCATTAATGCCAAACTCTTGTTGCAGCAAACGAGGGTCGGCATGGGCCATCCCTGCCATATCCTCGATTCCTAAGCGTGCCAAACGAGTGGCGATACCACGCCCCACTTGCCAAAAATCGGTAAGAGGGCGATGGTGCCACAACTGATCCTGATAGGCCTTTTCGTCCAACCACCCTAAGTGATTGACGGCTTGCTTGGACAAAAGATCCAAGGCGACTTTTGCGAGATACAAGTTGGTCCCAATCCCAACCGTGGCACAAATTCCGGTCGTAGCAAAAATATCCTGGAGAATCGTTTTTGCAAGAGCGGTGGGTCCCATGCGATACAACGATAAATAAGCAGTAATATCTAAGAAACACTCATCGATGGAATACACATGAATATCTTCCTTGGCGATGTATTTTAAATAAATGGCATAAATGCGTGAGGCATAATCGATGTAAAGATTCATCCGTGGTAACGCGACCTGATAATCAAGAGTCGTAGGAATCTCATAAATACGACAACGGTTCTTGACTCCTAAACTCTTCATTTTGGGAGAGACTGCCAAACAAATGGCACCTCGTCCTCGACTGGGGTCGGCAACCACTAAAGGGGTCGTAAAGGGATCGAGTTGACGTTCCACACACTCCACGGAGGCAAAGAAACACTTTAAATCGATGCATAAATAAATGCGTAGCGGTTGATCCATTCCCCTCGCCTCCTTGGTGCCCCTATTGTAACAAAGGCCCTTGCTCTTTACTACGACAAGAAAACTCAAACTCCCTCCTCGGCGCTTAACCCCTTTCACTCTCCTTTTAAGGACATTCATTCGGGAGCTCGCGACATTTTTGAAACCTAGACAAGTGAATAAGAACCTCGGATAGTCTTCGAGCGAGTTCTTCAAAAAGGAGTGGTTTTCCGCTTCATTTGCTGAGTCCATTAACAATATTAAAGAAGTGTTGAGTAAATATTCGTTTTCGGTAGTTTATTTTCTTAGAAAAGAAGCATACAATGAAAGTAGTTAGTTGTTGCTCGCACGATTCGAAGTCTGTCGAGACGCGACTTTTTATTCACACTTATCATCTTATGGTTACGATTGTTGGCTTGTATCGCTTTTTTGTATGGTTTACGAAAGGAAGCGCATGTCCCCAAGCACACCGAATGAAACTTTTTGGCGTCGAATCCACTTTGCTTTTTTGTTGCGTTTGAATCATTCCTTTTCGAAACGAAATTGTTAAACCCATAAGGAGGGATGCCTCGTGCGAAAACGTTCGTTTCTC
>CAZVZF010000116.1:0-2982 GCA_964631095.1 uncultured Eubacteriales bacterium | reverse complement strand
CCCAGGGATGCATGTAGGTATTGTAACCAGTTTCTTCGATGGCGTTTTCAATGATGGGATGACTGGGGTCACTAAGGTTGATGGTATAGAGAGGATCGGTTTGTTCAAAGGTAACTACATACCCAACTTCGGCTTGGAAACGAACCGATTTGACACGTTCATTGGGTTTTCCAAGGCCCTCGCTTAGCTCGGCAAGAATCGTAAATTCTCCTTCGGTTTCTTGTAAGGTATACAAGCGATTGGTAGTGGTGCTTGAAACATCCGTCCAATTAGTTTCTGTAGTGACGAGACGAAGGACTCCATTGTATTCATCCAAGTAGAATTGATTGTCTACTTGACCGCGCACATAGGTGTGAGCCGCAAAGGTGATCAAGGATTGCTCGGCATCGTAGTGATATTTTGCAAGGTGAAGTTTGATTTGTGAACGTTCACTGTCATAGGTTGTTTCGGTGGTATAGATAGCATTCTCATTCATGTAAAGTGTTTGCACATTGCCCAAATAAGCCGAACGTTCCAAATGGAAGCTGGCTAAGTTTAAGGTGGCGAAGACACTCATGGTATGAATCACCGTATTATCATAGTAATAGATGTCTTGATAACCGATAACATCCGTATAAGAACCGTTTGCAGATTGAATCGAGAAGGTCGGGCGATATTCTTCGCGTCCATAGAGGGTTTTATCCCCAATAAAAATAAGGGTATCGTCGATTAACCGATGATCACGGAAACTTGCATCGCTTGAAATGGCATAGACTTGGTCGAGAGTCGCCAAATCATAGACTTCAATGGCGCCACTTTGGGAATACCACCACATGGCCGTACAGTAAGTCACACCATTACAACGATCCAGGGGAGGAGCTTCGTATCGATAACCCATGACGACTAGATATTCATCAGTTAGATAAATGGAATCGGTATAGAGATCTCCTAAATCAAGCGGAGTTCGAGCGAGAAGCGATCGATCCGGCTGAACATCTAAGACTTGAATGGCATTTTGATAACGGGCAGCATAGACAATGGAAGTTCCATTACTTTTAATGATGTCGCCTTCATCCACACCTTCGACCTGGACATTGGTGCCAATGTAATCTGGGGTAGCACTACTGCTCGATGGGGTATTTTCTAGCATGCCAGCTGCTGTCGAATCCATGGTAAAGAGGTTGCCACCACGTAGCGTATCATACCAACGTAATTGTTCATTGCTTTGGACCAATTGTTCCATTTTCCATTGATTGGCCACACGAAACAGTCCGGAAATGGGCGTAGGATTCGTTTGATTGGTTAATGAGATGCCCACAACTAACGTCGAAAGAAGGGCAACAGTTAAGGTCGATGATGTAGCAAGGCGTAACGACATGTGTGTCGGTTTCATGCTCGGTAAGCCTGCTTGAACTTTTGCGCGTTGCAAACGCCGATCCCAACTCCATTGGCGATAGGTATAAAAGACCATACCTAAAGCAAGGACTGTAAGACCGATGAAGATGAACCATTGATAAGGTTTCATAAGGTGTCCTCCTTGGGGGTGAGGCCGAGCGCCATTTTGAAGGCGCGAACATACGAACGCGATACCTCAACGGTATGATTGCCCTCGAGTTCTAATAGTAATTTTGCATTGAACTGAGAGCGAATGCGTTGGATGGCGGCCAATGAAACGACATAGGATTTTCCGACACGGAGAAAATGATAGGGAACTAGGACTTCTTCTAATTGATAAAGGGGCTCGCGAATGATGAAACTTGCGCCTTTGCAACGATGCACAATGATGTCATTGCCCAACGATTCCAAATAGGCGAGATCGTAGATGGCGACCAACTCCCAGCCATCACGGGTCTCGAACAAGAGACGAGGCTGAACAAGTTTGATAGCTTCTGCGAGCAACTTGGCTTGCTCCGGATCATCTTGGGGATATAAAATGCCAATTTGATGAGGAGCAACTTCGGATGCCGAATGAGCGAGAACAACCTCAAAAGGACGAGCCGAATTGGGGTGTAATTGAGAGGTTAATTGTTGGGATTCCTGAACGGTCCAAATCAGCTTAAACATCCGAAGTGCCTCCTATCTATCATTATACGCAGCAGAAAATAACCGGATAGTCGTTTGGGACAAGATGCATGATAGCGCGTATAACATGCATATGGTTTCTTTATTTTAGCACATCTTGACATAAAAAAGAGGGGGAGTCCCCTCAATCATTCGCATTAACCAAGAGCTACGTCTAGGATCATCATCAAAGCAAAACCAATCATGAAACCAATCGTAGCACGGTCAGCGCCGCCCCCATCCGGTGAACCACATTGGGCCTCGGGAATGAGTTCTTCCACTACGACATAGATCATCGCACCGGCTGCAAAGGCTAAGGCATACGGAAGAACAGGACGGATGGCAATCACTAATAAAGCTCCTAAAACACCGGAAATGGGCTCCACGATTCCGGAAGCTTGTCCATACAAGAAACTTTTCCACCGAGAAAGGCCTTCTCGGCGCAAGGGCACCGAAACAGCGGCTCCTTCGGGGAAGTTCTGCAAGCCAATCCCTATGGCTAAAGCAACCGCTCCCATGAGCCCTGCTCCGGGAATTCCGGCAGCCACCGCACCAAAGGCGACTCCAACGGCGAGTCCTTCCGGAATATTATGTAAAGTAATGGATAATACCAATAAGATGGAGCGTTTTAAGCTGGACTTACTACCTTCTGCTTGTTTCGCACCAAGGTGCATATGGGGCATAAAATGGTCCAACAAGAAAAGAAACAAGCCCCCCATGATAAAACCAATCGCGGCGACCAACCAAGAAATGGAACCCATTTCTTCGGCTAAATCAATGGCGGGAGCGAGCAGTGACCAAAAGGAAGCGGCCACCATGACTCCTCCTGCAAAACCAAGCATAAGATTCAGGGCCTTTTTGTTAATGGTTTTAAAGAAGAAGACTAAACCTGCTCCTAATGCAGTAAGAGCCCAAGTAAATAAAGTCGCCAAGAGTGCTTGG
>CAZVZF010000115.1:0-3038 GCA_964631095.1 uncultured Eubacteriales bacterium | reverse complement strand
TAATTTAACGCTTAAGTAATTATTTTTGAGGTAGTGCTCAATTTGCTACCACTACCTCAAAATTGACTTCACTCTCAACTTCATTCATACTCTCCGTATGGCTCAACAAGATATAATCAAGGAAAGAAGGCAAAAAATTTCTGACCATATTGAAACGCATGGTCGTGCTGATACAAATACGCTTGCAGTCGTTACAGAATCAACAGCAGCCACAATACGTAGAGATCTCGCCTATTTAGAACAGAAAGGATTAATCATTCGTACCCATGGTGGTGCGGTAAAAAGTGAAAGAAAAAAATCTGTTTGGCAAACTTCCACCATCAGCAGCCGACTGGAAAAGAACTACGAAATAAAGCGAAACATCGCCGCTTTTGCTGCAACTTTGATTAAAGACAATGAGAGTGTGATGATAGACGGAGGAAGTACCACTCAAATTTTTGCTGGTTATCTTAAAGAACATCACAATTTATTGGTTGTAACTAATTCTCCAGGTATCACAGAAAGCCTAATACACAACGAAACGGCACGAATTATTCAAATCGGTGGTGAGCTTATTCGTGATACATATCAAGTCGCTGGTCCTGATGCAGAAGCCCATTTACGGCGATTTCAAGTCGATAAAAGTATAGTTAGTGTTAGTGGTGCAGACCCAAACAACGGGTGTTACACCGCAATCCCTATTGAAGCGAGCCTCAAACGTACAATGATTGAGCACGCTCATGAGTCAATCCTACTCGTTGACAGTTCAAAATTCGACCGCCGGGCACTCTGCTTTGCCTTTCCCTTCGAGGCTATTGATATCGTCATCACTGATTCAAACATTAGTAAGCAAACCGCCGAGCAAATTCGTAAACTCGGCGTTACACTACACATCGTTGACGTTTAAAGCATAATTTCGCCGTCTTTAGAGAACTTATTAAAGATCAACAAAGAAATGACGGTGAAAACCATCAAAATTGTCGATAGAGCCGTCGCTCTTCCATCCGCCCCCTTTGCAACCATCGTATAAATTGCAACGTTGAGAGTTTGAGTTCGGAAAGAGTAAAGTAAGATTGAAGACGAAAGCTCCGTAATCAAGGTAACCCAACTCATGATTGCTCCGGCAAAAATTCCGTTCAACATCATTGGCACAGTGATTCTCACTAGCGTCTTGATTCGCCCTGCTCCCAATGACTCAGCAGCCTCGTCAATCGATAGGGGTATTTGAGAAAGAATTGCTACAGAGGAACGAATAGTATACGGAATCCTTCGAATGACCATTGAAACAATCATTATTGTTGCTGTACCAACCAAGGGCATGTAGGGATTATTAAAAGAGGTAATCAATGAAACACCAACAACAGCCCCAGGGATGATGTAAGGTATCATCGAAAGCGAATCGATAACGGCGTTTACAGTATTCCTTCGGCGAACCACCAGGTAAGAAATCAGGATGGCCATGACGATAATGACGATTAATGCTATTCCACAAATTCTAATTGTATTCCAAATAGTGCCACCCATGTTGCTAAATACCTGTTGGTAGCTCTTGAGAGAGTAGCCTGGAAGGAACACTATCCCAGCACTTGAAGTCTTTCTGAAGGATAGATAAATTAAATACACTTGTGGTAACAAGGAAATTGCAACAACTCCATAGGCATAAAGGTGGATGAGAAAACTCCCAATTGGACCAGCCTTTTTTCGCTCAATTGTGTGCATTGCGCTGATAGAAAAGCTGTGTCGATTAGAGAGATAACGTTGGATAAGAAAGAAGGCCAAGGTAATTATTATGGCAATCATACTTATCGCTGAGGCAAAATTCTGGTTTGTGCCGACTTCTCCAATATATTGATTGTAAATAATGACAGGGAATGTCATATATCCTTCACCAATCATCAAGGGTGTGCCAAAGTCTGCCAACGCTCGCATGAAGACCATTAGCGAAGCCGCGAGAATTGAAGGCATGCACAATGGCAAGACAACTTTAAAAAAGCGTTTTAGGCCGGTAACACCCATGTTTGCTGAAGCCTCAAGGAGCGAATTGTCAACATTTTTCAGCGCTCCTGATACATAAAGGAAAACTAAAGGAAAGAGTTTTGTGGTAAGGACTAATAAAATTCCATTGAATCCATAGATACTTGGAATAGTGATGCCAAAGACCGCTTGGATGAATTTTGTAATCGTGCCAGCTCGCCCTAAGAGTAAAATCCATGCATATGCACCGATGAAGGGTGCAGACATACTACTAAGAATAATGAGGAGTTGGAGAGTTTTTCGACCCCGAACCTCGTACATAGTGTAGAGATATGCTAACGGAGTTCCAACGATAACAGCTGCTAAACCTGTAGCAATCGCAACTTTAAAGCTGTTAAAAAGAGTGCGATAATAGTACGGCTGGCTAAAGAATTGTTTGATATACCTCAGGGAGAATTTACCAGTTGTTTCATCTACGACAGATTGCCTAGCGACTGTTGAAAGTGGATACACCATGAATAGCAAGTAAAGGGCTAGAATCGCCATGCTGGCGAGAATCCAAAAATCAAATTTTAGTTTATGTTCTCTTTGCATGCCTCACTCCTTACTCGACCAAGGAAGTGGAGCCGTCCTCAGTGAAGACATTCACCTTGCTCGCATTCACGGTCAATCCAATTTTCGTCCCGTTCTCAATGATGTCATCAATGAGAGATTCTTGAATAATTTCGATTCGTTCTCCATTTTCTAACTCAACAATATAATGAGTGTTTAACCCAAGGAACGTTGAATAAACAACCGTAGCGTTGAGGCAGTGATTATCCTGTTCGCCGATGAGCAATTCCTCCGGTCGTGCTGAGACAATTACTCGATCACCTGGTGTCACTTTAGTAAGATTAGTCATTGGAAGCGTATAACCGCGGTCAAACTTCAATCCGGTCTCATTACCTTCTTTATAGATAGTCGCGTTAAGAATATTGGTACGGCCGATAAAGGTTGCAACAAATAAGTTTGCTGGACGCTGATAAAGAGCTTTTGGGGTTCCAATTTGTTGAATCAAACCATGATCCATTACGGCAATGCGATCA
>CAZVZF010000114.1:0-3043 GCA_964631095.1 uncultured Eubacteriales bacterium | reverse complement strand
AATGACATAAGAAGAGGCACTCTTAGGAGTGCCTCTTTTCTTTATTCGGTACGTAAGGCGACGACAGGGTCTTTGTTGGCCGCAATGCGGCTAGGAATTAATGAAGCAATCCACGTTAAGGCCATCGACAACGCAATCAGTGCTCCCGCCACATAGAAAGCAAGTTGTGCGATTTGTTCTACACCAATGGCTCGGAAAGCGATGACATTAATCGGAATGGACAAGAGATAGGTCACCACAATTCCAATGGCTCCCGCAAACAAACCGATGAGTACGGTTTCAGCAATGAAGACTCGGGCGATGTCTTTTTTGCGTGCGCCAATGCTGCGTAATACTCCAATTTCTTTGGTGCGTTCGACCACCGAAACATACGTGATGATGCCAATCATCACGGACGAGACAATCAGGGAAATGGCGGCAAAGGCCGATAACACCAACGAGATGGTATCAATCAACGAAGAGACCGTACTAATGATGGTTTCGGATAGATCGGTATAATAGACCTGATCTTCGACTTCTTTGCCTTCGTTATAGGCATCGAGGTACGTTTTAATTTGATCTTTTCCTTCAAAGGAACTCGGATAGATTTGAATGGATGCGGGAATCGTGTTTCCACCGAGGCTACGAATGGTGGCATCGAATTGGCCACTGGTAAAAGTAAGCCCCGTTAAGACACTTTTTTCATCATCGGCCAGTTGAGCTTGCACGACTGCAGATGCGACTCCATTGGTCACCAACTCTTCGGTAAGTTCGCTCCGATACGCAATGCCGCGCGAAAGCAAATTGGAGGATGAACCTGGTTTCACACGAATAACTCCCACAATTTCCATGGTTTGGGCCGTGGTTAATCCATACATCGTCTCATAATCGCCCCGGGCACCATAACGCCCCGTTTCACTGTTGAAACGATAATAATCATCATTGTACATCAGTTTCATGGTGCGCCCGACCACGTCATCAAAATGCAAGGCAGTGCCATGAGTGTAGGTAATTCCTAGGGCATCCAATAAGTTGACATTGATGCGATTGTTTTGATCCACTACCAAGACAAGTTGATGATTGTTCGCAGGAAAATTCCCCGTTAATAAATCGTATTGATCCCCGACAAAATCAGCGCTAGGGGGCAATTGTTGCCATGAGATACTGCCGGTATTCACCCGCTTGTATTCCAACAAGTCGGTTTGGACAATCATGTTGGCTGTCACGCCATAGTTGTAAGCAATATCGCTGTACCATTCAGAATTCAATCCATTGAGATACGTCAAGTAGTCCGCATCAATAGTATTAATATGTAAGGCACTATCCAACAGTCGATCATAAGGGTATAAAACATCTTCGCTGGGGAATGTATATTGATTTTGGAGGTATTGTTGATAGTTATCGCTGAAATTACGATCCAAGGAGGTGGAGGGCAAAATGGAAATAGGAAAGACCGATAAGGTATCGCTTTGCATCGTCCCAATGTACGCTTGCGTCCCTCCACTAATGGCCAGGACCATAGCGACTCCAATGATGCCAATGCTTCCGGCAATGGAGGTAATTAATGTGCGTGTCTTTTTGGTTAATAGATTATTAAAACTAAGATGCATTGCAGTGAAAAATGACATCGAAGACTTCTTCCCTAACCGTTTCCCACGCGCCATCGTCGTGGTTTGGTGAGGATTCGAGTCGGCAATGATTTGCCCATCTTTGACTTCCACAATGCGATTCGCGTATTTGGCAGCGATGTCTTGATTATGTGTAACCATAATGACTAAACGATCCTTGGCAATTTCCGTCAGTAAATCCATGATGGTCTCACTGGTTTTGGAATCCAATGCCCCGGTGGGCTCATCGGCCAACACAATCTTGGGATCATTCACCAAGGCCCGGGCAATGGCCACCCGTTGCATCTGCCCTCCCGAGAGTTGATTGGGGCGTTTGCGGAGTTGATCGAACAATCCTACCGATTCCAATGCTTTGGTGGCACGTGCCTTACGTTCGGCACGCCCTACACCCGAAAGAGTTAAGGCAATTTCCACATTTTCTAAGACGGAAAGATGTGGAATAAGGTTGTAGGTTTGAAAGACAAAACCGACGGTGGAGTTGCGATACGCATCCCAATCCGCATCTTTAAATTCTTTGGTAGAGATACCATCGATAAGTAAGTCCCCTGCCGTATAGCGATCCAACCCACCAATCAGGTTTAACATGGTGGTCTTGCCACTACCCGAGGCTCCTAAAATGGCCACAAATTCACTGGCACGAAACGCTAGATTAATTTGATGCAAAGCGGTGACTTGATTCGCCCCACTGCCATAAACTTTGGATATACTTTGTAACGATAACATAAGCGTCCCTCCTTTCGAGGGTTTTCATCATTCTATCCTTTTATTGTAAAGTAAAAATAAACAAATGGCGAATGATATGATTGAAATTCATACAAAAAACGTTTGGACAATGCCAAACGTTTGAATGCTCCTCTAGACGGAGGAAGCATCAATGTGACAGCCCATCTCAAGACTAACATCTTGGCTTTGGATGTCATAATCGGTATAGCAAGTGGTATCAATACCAATAAAGGAAAAACCATGTTTTTGGTAAAATTCAATGGCTGGAACATCACACGATTGGGTCTCTAACACCAAGGCCCGACACTGGGCTTGTTTGGCAAGCGCTTTGGCATATTGCATAAGCGCTGATCCATAGCGATTGCGTCGATAGTCTTCCGCCACCCAAAGGTTGACAATGCGCAAGCGATTTCCCCAAGGTTCAGGCTTCACTTCTAAGGCTGCAACCAATTGCTCTTGCTCAAAAATACCATAGGCAATGGCTCGAGGATTGTAGGGTTGATAGAGCGTATCATCAAACCACCGTTTCTGGGGTTGATCAAAATCTTTTAAAATTAAATCAAAAGACACACGTCCGGTTTCTTCATGAACAAGGACATCATAGTACTGCCGCGTTTCATATTCAAAATGAATGCGATAGGTGGAATATTTCCTTTTGCTTAATCGTCGTATCGACGGTGGCTTTTCGCTGGAATCACGTTCCATAAGGACAC
>CAZVZF010000113.1:0-3126 GCA_964631095.1 uncultured Eubacteriales bacterium | reverse complement strand
TTACCTTGCTCAAAAAAGCTAAGGGAGGCATGCTTTCCTCGAAAATCAAATGGAACTTCACCAAGTTCTTAGTCGACCGCGAAGGCAATGTCGTCAAACGGTTTGGTCCGAATGTCAAGCCGGATAAGATTGCCAAGTACATTGAAGCCTTGTTATAAGCGGATCGCACGAAAGAAAGGTGGAATCCTATGTTTCTCGCATGGAAAGAAATACGGCATGCCAAAGCCAAATTTGGCTTAATCATTGCTGTCGTCATTCTCGTTAGTTATCTTGTTTACTTTTTAACCTCCCTCGCCTACGGCTTAGCTTCTTCCTATACCAATGGAATCACCAAATGGGAAGCGGATCAAGTCGTTTTAACCATAGACTCCAACAACAACATCATGATGTCCTTTATGATGAACAGTGATTATGACAGTATTGATGTCGGCGACGGTGAAAAAGCCAAACTGGGCTTATTCCCGGCTGTCATCAAAAGTGCGGATGAATCCATGGAAGAAGATACGCGCGAAGAAATCTATGTCTTCGGCATCGAAGAGGATTCCTTTCTCGCTCCCATAGAGACCCCTACTTCAGGATTAGCCGACAATGAAGTGGTCGCCGATAATAGCCTCCAAGAACTCGGTTATGAAGTCGGAGATGACCTTATCGTCACCGGTTCCAATCTCACCTGGACGATTGTCGCCTTTACCGAAAAGGCGACCTATCAAACCGCCCCCATTCTTTATACGAATCTCGCCACTTGGAAACAAATCCGCTATGCTGCCGTACCCTTTGAAGTCTTCAGTGCTGTCGTTATTCAAGGCGAAGTCGAAACGGCAGGAGACAACCTCCAAGTGACGCCGATTGGCGACTTCATTAATGGCTTACCCGGTTACAGTGCTCAAGTCGCCACCTTCTCGATTATGGTGGGCTTTCTCATCATTATTGTGGCCTTTGTCTTAGGCATCTTTATCTATGTCTTAACCATTCAAAAATCCAGTATGTTTGGAGTCATGAAGGCGCAAGGCATCTCCAATCGTTACATCGGCAACTCGGTGGTCCAACAAACGATTATCCTCACCGGACTAGGGATTGCGGTAGGCTTAGCACTTACCATTGTCTCTGGCATCTTCTTAGGAGGATTTGTGCCCTTTGCCATTAACCCTCTATTTTATGCCGTCATTACCCTCGCCTTCTTCTTATTCGCCATTCTAGGTGGTTTATTCTCGGTCCGGGCGGTCTTAAAGATTGACCCCTTGAAGGCCATTGGTTAAAGGGAGGAATGAAATCATGCGTACCCTGATTGAAATGAAGTCCATTACGAAAGATTTCCTCCAAGGCGATGAAGTCGTTCGCGCCTTAAAAGAAACCAACTTCTCCGCCAAAGAAGGCGAACTCATCGCCATCATCGGTCCATCGGGTTCTGGCAAGTCGACCTTCTTAACCATTCTCGGAGGGTTACAAACCCCGACGACCGGTCAAGTCCTGATTAATGGTCAACCCTTTAGTAAACTCTCCTTAAAGGAACGGTCCAAGGTTCGTTTTGAGAAAATTGGTTTTATTCTCCAAGCATCGAACCTTATTCCCTTTCTCACCATTAATGATCAGATGATGTTATATAATCGGATCCAAGGCTCCAAACCCAATCACGAACGGTTGGAAGAACTCTATACCAAACTCGATATCAAGAAACTCCAAAAGAAGTATCCAAGTGCCCTCTCTGGAGGGGAACGGCAACGCGTTGCAATTGCCAAAGCCCTCTATCATGACCCCCTCGTCATCCTCGCCGATGAACCGACCGCTGCCTTAGATACTACTAGAGCCTTTGAAGTCATTAAGCTTTTGGCCAAACAAACCAAGGAACAAAAAAAGGCGACCATCATGGTCACCCATGATGAACGCCTGATTGAATTCTGCGATAAAGTTTATGTCATCGTCGATGGCGTCATGACCCAAAAGAAATAGTATCCCCAAGCATTCCACTCTAGTGGGATGCTTTTCTTATTTCAATGAAATCAACACATGTCTATCATTTTACGTTGGACCACCTTGATACGGTTTCATTATTTCTCTTCATTCGCTACCGTATTATGACAAGGAAGTAAGCGACAATGAATATAACAAATAAAAGATATTATATGGATTTATGTATGGAATCAACTTACTCTACAATTATAAATCATATGTCGAAAGATGGATGATCCTATCTATTCAAGAATTAGCTTCTTACCATTAGTAATCCCTCAACGTTATGTTATTCTTGAAACAAATCTTCTAAAGTAACCAAATCATACCCCTTATCTAATAGATGGTCATGATAACCATGTTTAGAAAAAGCACCATATTTATCGGCACCTAAGTATTGACCTTTCTCGATTAATTCATTCATCACACTTTCTCCAACCCTATCATTTGTCCATTTACACTCATAGATATGAATATGCTTTTTTGTTTGGACACACACATCGATTTCGACATCTGTTTTTGATTTTCTGTCGTTATACCAATATCTTCCAATATTCATGAGAGGTTCATTATTTCTTGATTTATATTTTCTAATCAAATATTGTTCGCCGATTTTCTCAAATCGTAAAGAAACAAACTGTTCCAACTCATCTTTGATAAAGGTGTCATAAAAGTCCTCACTACTCATGAGCACTCTTGCTGCTTGATTTTTCCATACGAAGTGATAATGAAACGCAATAAAGTTATTTTTTATGCGATAGAGATGGTTCTTCGAGTTTGGGTTCTCTAAGAATTTGAATTCCTTTTCGATAATTTCTAATTCCATCAATTTCTTAACATACTTTGATGTTTTTGCCGTATCTTGAATTCTTGATTTCGAATCAATTTCTGATAATTTCGTGCTGCCACTATGAATGGCTTGGAGGACACTTTGGTACTCTTGAATACTTCTGAGTTCGGTATGCAATAACATATTGACCTCATTAGAAAACATAGCATTTTCATTCGTAATTAGTCGCTTAATATTTTCTTCCATCGATAACGCATCATTGATTTGTGATAAATAATAGGGCAAACCTCCGAAAACAGCATATGCTCGTACTTTATCCTCTGGTATAAACGTAGGATAATATAAGCTGCTTTCAAGATAATCACATTCTTTTAAATGATATGAAAATG
>CAZVZF010000112.1:0-3244 GCA_964631095.1 uncultured Eubacteriales bacterium | reverse complement strand
GCGAACACGTAAATGGCAGTTGTTTCAAACATAAGATTGTTGTTTTTCCAAAAACATACAACCAAGTCTCCCAATTACTAAGGAATGGATATTTTGTAATCATTCGTGGGCAACTTCAAATGCGCGAACAAATTGCAGTATTCGCTGATCAAATTTCGATCTATCAAAAGTAGGAGGACATGTATGAAACACCTAGTATTAGTTGATGGAAATTCGCTCTTATTCCGTGCATATTATGCCACTGCTTTCGGTGATAGTTCGAAAATTATGCGAACAAAAGATGGGCAAGCAACGAATGCTGTTTATGCGTTATCAAACATCTTTATGAAGCTACTGACAACAACGAAGCCTGATTATGCACTTGTTGCATTTGATACAGCAACACCTACCTTTCGTCATCAAGCCTATGCAGAATACAAGGCAGGTCGACGTGAAACCCCTCAAGACTTAATTGATCAATTTGCTCCTTCAAAAGAACTTATCCAACATTTAGGGTTCTTCTGCTATGAGTTGCCTGGTTATGAAGCAGATGACATCATTGGAACAATGGCGAGACTCGGAAAAGAAAAAGGAATGCAAGTATCCATTTTTTCGGGGGACCGTGACTTATTGCAGTTAATTCAAGAGGATGTCACCGTCTATCTAACCAAAAAGGGATTAAGTGAATTACATGCCATGGACCTTCAGGCCTTGTGGGAAGAATATGAACTTACTCCCAATCAAATTCCTGATTTAAAAGGGTTGATGGGTGATAAGAGTGATAATATTCCGGGCGTAAATGGTATTGGCGAAAAAACTGCATTAAAACTGTTGAAGGAATATCATTCAGTGGAAGCAATTGTAGATGCTACAATTCCTGGGAAAATTGGCGAGCGCATTCAAAGCAGCCGAGAAGTTGCTCTCGCATCCAAGCAAATAGCGACGATCGATCAATTTGTTCCGTTGCCTTTTTCTTTTGATACGATTCGTTACCAGGGAATGGCTTTGACTAATTTGCGTAGTTTTTATCAACGTCTTGAAATGAATTCACTGATACGACGCATTCCTGTGCAGTCGGAATCTTTGGAAAGCAAGGAGTCATTGATTGAGTCCGAGTCGCTTCAAATCCTTGAATATTCTTCTACCGATTCGTTATCAGTCACCCAACTGATTAATAAGACTGTGTTCATCCATCTTGAAATTCAAGGAGATAACTACCATACAGGAAAAATACAAGGACTAATCTTGATGGTAGAGAAATTCATGTGGTATGTAACCAGCGATCAACTTGAAAATAATCCTATGATCAGGGATATTCTAGAAAATTCCTCCATCCATAAAGTAGCATACGATGCGAAGCTTTTAATGAATGGTCTTCATCGATATTCGTATGAGGTCAAGGGAATTATTTTTGATCTTCAGTTAGCTGCGTATGTATTGGAACCTCGACTAGGTACGGAACCAGCTGAGATTTTTTCGTTTTTTGATATCAAAATTCCAGCGCGAAGTGAAGTTTATGATAAAAAATTATTTAGTGAGGAAATCTTGAAGGATTACAGTAGCCATTTTATCGCTGCGTTGGCTCAAGCCTATGGGGAAGCCACTAAACGCCTCCAACTTCAACCATCCCTTCACAAACTATATACATCCATTGAATTTCCTTTACTATTCGTGCTTGCCACAATGGAGCAAAATGGGATCCGTCTTGATCGAGATTTTCTTGCTGCAAAAAGTAGTGACATTCAAGCGAAAATTGATGCCCTTGAAAAGGCAATTCATCAAGAGGCAGGAGAACCTTTCAACATTAATTCTCCACAACAAGTCGCACGAATCTTGTTTGATGTACTGCAGTTGCCAACCTCAAAAAAACGGTCGACAGCAGCAGGAGAGTTGGATCTATTGGTAAAACTTCACCCTGTCGTTGCCAAAATTCTTGATTTCCGTCGTTATACAAAACTGCAAAGCGTTTATCTCCAAGGATTACCAGCTTATATCCATGCGGATGGCAAGATTCATACCATTTATAATCAGGCGTTGACTCAAACTGGACGCTTATCTTCACGCGATCCCAATCTTCAAAATATTACTGTCCGCGACCCAGAATTAAAGGAAGTACGTAAAGCATTTGTGGCCAGTCAACCAGGATGGTATTTAATTTCCTTTGATTATTCTCAAATTGAACTACGTGTACTTGCTCATATTGCCAATGCGTCAGAGATGATTGAAAGTTATCGTAAGGGGATTGACATTCACACCGCAACAGCAATAAAGGTTTTTGGTGTAAGCGAAGAAGAAGTAACTTCTGCCATGCGTCGTGAAGCAAAAGTCGTGAATTTCGGAATAGTCTACGGTATGTCTGACTGGGGCTTGTCTGAAGAACTAGGCATCAACGTCAAGGAAGCAAAGGCTTTCATCAAGCGATATTTTGATGGATTTCCAACGGTACGAAAATACATGGATGATGCGATTGCTCAATGTGAAAAATTAGGCTATGTAAGTACCGAATTTGGCCGTATTCGTCCGGTTCCAGAAATTCGCGACCAAAATCATAATGTACGGGAATTTGGAAAACGAATTGCAATGAATACTCCAATTCAGGGGACTGCAGCAGATATCATGAAACTAGCAATGTTAGCAGTGGATCAAGCATTAAAAGATTCGGAACTTCATGCAAAATTACTGATGCAAGTTCATGATGAACTTGTTCTAGAGGCTCCATTGGAAGAATTAATGCGACTGATTCCGCTTGTTCAAGAAGCTATGGAGCATGCAGTCTCCCTTCGTGTACCCTTAAAAGTTGACTATCACTATGGTCAAAATTGGCATCAATAAGTCGAAAGGAGTGTTCTTATGCCTGAATTGCCTGAAGTAGAAACGGTTCGTAGAGTTTTAGAACGGACAGTCTTGAATCGAATCATCGCTTCGATTGTCGTTCGATATCCAGCGATTGTGAAAGGCACTTCCAGTGTTTTTATTGCGACATTGCGCAATCAAACCATCCAACAAATTGAGCGTCGGGGAAAATATCTCATCTTTCTTTTAAATCAGTCGGTCATTGTTTCACATTTACGCATGGAAGGTCGCTATCGTTTTTATGATACTCAAGCTCAATTTGAGAAAGATAATCCATATTTGCATCTGTGGTTTGAATTTCAAGATGGTTCGATACTAGCTTATGAGGATGTGCGAAAATTTGGACGATTTCAGTTGTATACAAGAAGTAATTGGGACCAAGGACTCATTCGCCTACCGCTAGGACGTGAAC
>CAZVZF010000111.1:268-3263 GCA_964631095.1 uncultured Eubacteriales bacterium | reverse complement strand
GAAAAAAGGCACTCCCTGCGAAGTGCCTCTTCTTATTTTCGTAATAAGCCAATGGTTTGAAAGAGTTTGCGAAAGTTCTCCACGGTCTTTGGATCCAATTTCTTGGCAGCTGCTGCCTGCTGAAATTTACGGGCAATTTCCTTCTTGTCATCCGAACGTAGGCGCCGTGTATGATATACTTTATCGTCACCTTCCAACATGTGCTCAATGTAGTCCACCGGCAAGAGATAAAGACGCTTGCCTTCTTTTTGATACCGTTTGACCCAATCTTTCTCGGCTTTATCGCCATCAACGATGACAATAAAATTCAGACCAAGTTGTTCAAAGACAGGAATTAAATTTTTCAAATTGTCGCCGGCTCCAGGAATAAAATGGATTTGCCGCGAAATTTTGAAATAGCGACTCATCGCTTCCAAGTACATGCGATCAAAGTCCCCTTCGACCAACACGTGTCGCCACTGGAAGTTCAACAAGAAATCTTGACTTGCCATATAACCAATGCGTTCGCACATTTCATCAAATCCTTGCGGATCAAAGGTCATGGGGCTTATGGTGGTGCCTTGTTCCGTTAATTCCACAATGTTAATACTGTCCACTTGATTGGTGATGAGGTAAGGACTATGGGTGCTGTAAAAAACATGCACCCCTCGGGCAGCAAGGGCTTGAATATCATCCAAGAGTTCCCGTTGGGCCATAGGGTGTAAAAAGACACCCGGTTCATCAAGAATTAAATAATCATGGGGACGCACGCGCTGACGCAAGAAATAATAGGTATAAAACCAGCGTCGACCACTGCTGGTGGCATGAAAGGGTACTAATGTGCCATCGGTTTCTTCGACAAGAATTTGGAGTTGTTGCTGGTCATCCATCGTCACCCGATAGCCACGAATCATCTCCAATTCAAATTCTGGTTTTTCCTCATTCATCAGCGTCTCAAATTCATGGGCAATCTGCGTGCGTTGCTCCTCGCTCAATCCTTGAACTCCATGACGCATGGCTTCCAAGAAGACGGGGGCTTTTGTCTTCTCATAGCCACTCGTTGCCAAGGCATCAAAAATGGCACTGCTCGGATCGAGATAGGTTGGAACTCCTCCTTTGGGAAACAGCGTGAGTCCATCGGAGGCAATGTAGTAGCAATTGCGGTTCAGTAAGGTGCGCATTTCTTGGTTAAAGTCCAAACGATCCACCAAGACGTCATCCACGGAACGCAACAAGTAATTGAGTTTTTGATAAGTGGTAACCAAAGCTTGAAGTCCTTGATCAATGGCTTGAATGCGCGAGGCGAGCGCTTGATTGACCTCGGCTACCTTGTTCGTTAAACCCTCCCAATCCACCAGAACATACGGTTGTTCCAACGACGACAAGGCAAGGGGCTGAATCTCAAGTCCAACAAAGTGAAGCCCTTCTGCAGGGAGCGTCACGCTAGGAATACTAGGAGCAATGACATAATGATCCGCAATGATTTTTTCCTGACGCATGGCTTCGACAGCGGTCAGTAATTGCTCGCATTGTTCAAGCAGTGCTTGCAACGAAGCGTGATGACGCAACAAAGGGATCCCTTCTTTAGTGGTTCCATTGGAACTAGGAACAACCACTTGAAGGTCCTTTTTAAATTGATCAATGCTTTGTCGAATATGTTCGGCTTGCTGTCGCATCCGTTGTTGTTGTTCTAGAATGTACGCCGTAAAGGTGGGACTTTCAATGAGGACATGATCCGTGATGGTCGCATCATTTTTCAAGACCAAGCGCCGATGGGCCTCATCGTAATCTACTGCTCCATAGAGTTGGCGCACTTCTTCCCGTGACAGCGCAAGTTCCAAACGGAAATTGAAGGCTGTTTTTTGATAGGAAAGATCAAAGCGATGGGAGAAGATGGTATGGAGAGCCTGTAAGATATTACTTTTCCCACTACCATTTTTCCCTAGCAATAAGACAAGGTTGTTACGAAATTCCAACCGTATGGGGGTTCGAATGGATTTGTATTGATCCAAAACAATGGCTTCGAGTCTCATTGAATCTCCTCCTTTCGAAAGACAAGACGCGCCCGCAATTCGTCATAACTATAGGCAAGCGTGTACGGTTGATGCAAGGCTTCTAAGCGCGGTTTATGCTTATGATTCAACCAAACGACTGGCATTCCTACCGCATTGGCTCCCACAACATCGGTATCAAAAGTATCGCCAACGTAAAGAATATCACGAGGCGCCAGTTGGGAGCGATGAAGCGCAACATCAAAGAAACGAGGGTGGGGTTTTTTAAAGATGTATTCACTACTGGCAAGCACAAATTCGAACTTAAATTCCGGTAGAATTTTAGAAAGAATGCGCTTCAAGGAGCGCGAATGAAGCATGGTATTACTAAGTACACCATAGCGAATACCGTGCTCATCGAAGTTACGTAACAAGGTTTGAATTCCTTCGACTGGAGCGAGTTCATAGCCATGATCAAGGAAGGCATCTTCCCACGCTTCGGGCGGTAACGACATCTGAACACCAAGAGCCTCATAAAGATAATGTTGAAAATCATAATGGTGGATTTCGATGTTCCCTTCTTTACGCAAATCGCGTAACAAAGAAACCGCAAGTTGATTCAGGTCGGTCGCAGTAACCCCCCGAGGATTCGCTTCAGCTAAAGTCAATAGATACGTGTTCGCCCGGGTTGCATCGAATTGGTAATACACTAAGGTATCCCAAAAATCAAACAACACCAATGGGGGAACTTCCACCAGCACATTGCCGCGCAGCATGGATAGATGTTCTTGCGGGCAAAAGAATTCTCCCTGTTGATGCATCGTAACAATTTCGTCCAAGGAAGCATAGCGAGCCGCTTGAACTTCTTCCGGTTGCAATTTCAATTCTGTTTCCAGGACATCGATGGCAAAACGATAAATAAAGAGGTGTCGGCGTAATGTAGGATGAAGAACAACACGCTCTTCCCGCAACAACTCTCCTTGCTCCGCACGTAACGAAATGCCCAATTCTTCTTGAACTTCGCG
>CAZVZF010000111.1:0-258 GCA_964631095.1 uncultured Eubacteriales bacterium | reverse complement strand
TGTTTGACTTGACTTATGGCTTCGTCAAGACGCGGGTGATTATGCAAAACGGCCCCGCCGGTGGACGCCCAAAGCAATGGTAATTCTTTGGTAGCGGCCCGTTGTTGAATCAAATAATCCCCATTGGGTCGTTGCAACCATACATGCACCGCCTGATGATAACAATGGGGAGGTAATGCTGCTCCTCGTTCGATGGGCAAGGGTAATTTATTCCCTTGTTCATCATAGACATCCCATAATTCCATTTTTGAACCCCTC
>CAZVZF010000110.1:0-3270 GCA_964631095.1 uncultured Eubacteriales bacterium | reverse complement strand
TTTCAAACCTTTAATATTTTGATACAATAAATCCAAATTGAAAGGATGGCTAAAATGCTGAAAAAAGTGATTGAAATGGAGCTCTACAGGTTATGAAAGCGGTTGGAATTGTTGTTGAATATAATCCTTTTCATGCCGGACATGCCCATCATCTCAATCAGGCGAAACAGCGATCTCAGGCCGATGTTGTCGTCGCAGTGATGTCCCCCAACTTTGTACAGCGAGGCGAACCAGCAATCATTGACAAGGCTACTCGCACGCAAATGGCATTGCAGGCTGGAGTTGATTTAGTCATTGAACTTCCTACAATCTTTGCGCTTGAACATGCGGACTTATTTGCCTATGGAGCCGTTCATTTGTTGCATTTTTTAAAGGTATCTTCCATGGTATTTGGTAGTGAAACCGGAAATACCGATGCATTTCTTGCTCGTTTTAGTCAAATATCGTTATTTTCTCCAAGAAGTGATGAATTACTGCAGGAATATCTAAGACAAGGCTATGGTTATCCGAAAGCCCAGGCAATGGCATTAGAAGCCGTGCATCAGTTTCACCTTGAAACACCCAATGATATCCTTGGATATGCATATTATAAAGTTATTCAAAGAGAACGACTACCTATTGCAGTTGATACAATTAAACGGAAGTCTTCGGAAGAACACGAGATTTTACTGAATGTGAATCAATTCCCTTCAGCCAAAGCGGTTCGCCATGCGTTGCTCCACCGTCTCCCATTAGGCGACGCAATGCCAGTAACCATTCCATCGCCTATCACCCATTATGCGTCCTGGGATGATTATTTTCCTTTTCTTCAACATCGGCTATTAACCTCTACTCCTGCTGAATTACGTGAGGTTCATTTAATGAGTGAGGGCTTGGAATACTTATTAATACAAGCCGCTCGAGAAAGTAACAGTCACGAAGAGATGATCCGACGATGTGTTTCAAAACGGTATAGTGTGGCACGCTTGAATCGAACCTTATTGCATGTGCTTTTGAACACCAATCGTAAAGATGCTCAACTATGGTTACAAGCTCCCCCTCCCTATATTCGCCCACTTGGCATGAATAAGAGAGGCCAAGATTATCTTCATTACATAGGAAAAAACCTTAATGTTCCCGTAATCGCTCGATTTGCCAAAAATGCTCCTCTTTTACTTCAATATGAAAAGCGAGCGAGTGATGTATATTGGTCGATTTTTTCGCATCAACAACAGGACTTATTACGTCGGAAAGAGTTGTATGATTTTCCAATTCGCGATGTTTAAATTTGAGTGTTTTCACCCATTTTTTATGCTATGATATGATAGTAAGAAATAGAAAGGACGACCCGCATGGAATTGTTTGATTTGATCCCTCCCTCCATTTTCACCATTTTAACATCCAAAAATCGGGAGGTTTACATCCAGGCGCTTTTTGTTCTTCGTGCCACTTTTAAACAAGAAATTGTGATAGAACGAGGATTACTAACCAATCAATTAATCAATGAATTACAATCAAGTTTGTTTGATATGGATCCAAGCGCTGATGATAGTACCATCACATCTCAATCTTTCAAAGAAGCGAGTTCACTCGCCCATTTTTTAATCCGTCGTCTGAAAGAAACAGGTTGGATTGAGATCGAATATAACAAAATGAGTGGCTTATCGGAATATGTAACATTACCTCCTTATGCGATAAAGATGATTAATGCATTATATGACATGTGCCGCGAAGAGGTAGAAGAATACAATTCCTATTTGTATGGTATGTATAGTGCTTTGCTCTATGCGGAGCAAGAACATGGCGCATATCGGTACACGGCTCTTCTCGCTGTATATGAAAAAGTATTACAATTAGAAGATGCATTAAAAACACTCTTTCACAATCTCAAACGACGGTACACCAATCTTGGTCGCTTCAAAACAGCGAATCAACTTCTTGCGGAGCATTTTGATTCCTATCAAAAAGATATTATTCAACAGATATACTATCCTTTGAAAACCAAAGATTCCATTAATCGATTCAAGGGGAGTATTCTCAAAATCCTATCCCAATGGATGCGAAGTTCGGAAGTGGTGGAAGAACTCGTTGTCCAGGCGAAATTCCAGGACCCCAAACTTACAGAAGCTGGTGCGCATCTAGAAATTCTTTCGAAGATGAACACAATTGTGGATAAGCTCAATGATTTAGAGCAATTGGTAACACGTATAGATGAACGAAATAATGCCTATGTGAGCGCTGCAACCGAAAAGATGCGTTATCTACTTCGCAGTGATAAATCAATTAAAGGGAAATTAACAAAGCTATTTGAGCAATTGGCACGTGATTACTCCAACGGTGAAACAAAGTTATTGGAAACTTTGAGCGAGTCGTTTGAACTTCACCGTCATGGATACATCGAAGAAAGCTCCTTATTCACTCGCTCTCCTTCGATGCGATATACGGACGACGAACCTTTAGAACTCCCTCAATTTGATGCAGAGCTAGCGAATCAACTTGCGGATGAATTTGCGCAAAATAGTTTTTCTCGTTTTACCCCAGAACGAGTCAATCGCTTTGTCATTGATCAAATGGGAAGCGCCGAAAGAGTGAATGTTAATCAATGGCCTTTGGAACAATTAGAGTCCTTTCTGTATCTGATGCATGCCTTTCTAAAGGGATTCGAAACCGAGTCCTTCTATCGATTAGAATTCCTCGAAGGTCGCCAACAAGGGCATCACTATGATGTGCCCAATATGGATTTTGTCCGAAGGAGAAATGAGCATGTGGAATGAAACCTATCAAGCATTAACGAATGCAGATCGCGAACGATTTGGTAAGATTGTCAATCATCTTTTAGCCCACTCCTTTTTAACACGCGAAATCTATGAACCACGTGATCGAATTGGCAAAATCAATGGAGATTATCGGTTTGTTGAGCGATTTATGCCTTTATTTAGTGAGTATTTAGAAGTTGCAGGATATATTCTTGAACGTGATGACGCTCTTGGCATTCTTCACCTTCACAATAATTATGATTCTAACCTTATTCGACTCGACAAACTTACAACCCTTTTACTCTTAACCTTACGTGAGATGTACGACTCTGCACGAGAGCAAGCGACTCCTCGTAATGTCGTATTTGTATCAACAGCAGATTTAATTCTAGCTTTATTAAACAAAAAGCTCCTTAGCAAACGTCCAACTATCAAAGAAACCTTAGCCGCACTCCGAGTTTTGTTGCAACATAATATTCTATCACGCCTTGAAGGGAGTTTGGAGAGTTCAGAAGCCGTTTTTGTCTTATATCCT
>CAZVZF010000109.1:0-3284 GCA_964631095.1 uncultured Eubacteriales bacterium | reverse complement strand
CAAAAATCAACCGCCGCTCTCTTGAGCGCTCATATATACTACCATTTCACAATTCTTATTGTCAATACTTTTACGCCCTTTTTCTCCTTTTCTTTTTTGTCAAAATCTGAAAGAAGGAAATCAAGTTGCTTATGACTAGTAAATCACTACTTTCGCCGAGTCTTTGCTCGCGTTTTGCTGGAAATTTGCTTTTCTTTTCCAAGCTTTTTGAGTAGAAAATCAAAAATAGCATTTCGATTGCTGGAAAAGAAATGAAAATTCATCCACCGGGGATCGGGCTTAACACCCTTTGCTCTTGCTTCTTTCAGTTCATTTTCTGTAGGTTTTAATTGAAGATATATCTTTGTTCCAAATACAGTTTTTTGATAGACCCCATAGAGAATAATTTCATCATAGGTTACCGGAGTTCTCATGGTGACTACATGCTCATTCGTGACACCTTCTACATAAAACAATGTCATACCTATTGCCAAAAGTAGTGATGCAGTTCGCACCCATGCCATCCATTCCAAGGGAACAATAAAAAAAGAAGCAACAAGAACCAAGAAAAGCATACCCGCAATTAATAGACGTTGAGCAGTTACTCCACGAAACACGATAACAGTCTGAGCGTTCGTTCGCTGTTTGGCAAATAATGATAAAGAAAACAATAAACCTAATATGATTAATACAATATTAAAAGCTAGTTCCATAGGCACCTCCAAAAAAGTCTTCTTATATTATAATATATATGCTTCAAAATGAGAATATATTTTGTATTGCTGATGGAGTCTATATTTCTTATAATATAAATAAATAGAATAGGGGTCCTATTATGCATGAATCCGGCGAAACCTATTTAGAAACATTATTACTTCTAAGCAAACGTCTTTCCAAAGTTCGCTCCATTGATGTTGCATCAGAGTTAAACTATAGCAAGGCAAGCGTTAGCCGAGCAATGGGTATTTTAAAACGCCTTGGATACATTGATTTTCAAAGAGGCGGTGCCATTCATCTAACTTCAAGGGGTTTTGAAAAGGCTGCTTCAGTCTATGAACGTCATTGTTATTTAACAGCTTTCTTCCAAGAGACCTTAAACCTTTCCAAAGAGGAAGCAACACAGAATGCTTGCCGTTTTGAGCATGTAATTAGTCCTTCATGTTTTTCTGCGATTAAAGAGTATGTTATAGCCAAAAATAGCAACAAGTAAATTTAAAGTGATGTATTACACTGTTAACAAACATTTGGATTAGCATTCCTTATCGATCTGAAAGATTCCCCAAAAAATTGTACGAGTAAGGGGTAAAGAATGAGTTCGATCAAACGCAAAGACAGCACTGGGTCATTAATCTCTAATTCAAAAACCCGATTATTAATCATGATTGGAATTCTACTTTCCCTTCCTCTCATCTATGCACTTGTGTATTTTACTGGTGGAATTACTTATGTTTACTCGCACACCATGTATCTTTCAATATTAATTGCCGGGATTTTCTTCGGTCCTTATTTCGGCCTATTCATCGGAGTGATTGCTGGGTTTTTACTAGGACCATTTATGCCTTTAAGTGTTGAACTTGGCACCTTTCAAGAGCCTTTCAACTGGATTTATCGTCTATTGATCTTTTCGTTAATTGGTTATCAAAGTGGTTATGCTTCCTTTCTCTTAAGAAATAACGCTCTAAAAATTAAAAAACTTTCTTCCATTAACCCCGAAACTGGAATCCCTAATACTAATTCATTCGCAGATAGCATACGAACATTTCCACATCAATCAACGACTCTTTTTTACCATTCTTATTAATAATGTTGATACTATTATCGATATCTTGGGAATTGATGTATTTCATCAATTACTTAAAGATATACACTTTGATTTATCCAACCACAGCCGTCATATTACCATCATTCAACCAGATCGAAACAAACTTTGGGCGATTATGGAACACATTAATATTGAATCGGATCTAGCAGAATTGATGGCCATTCTTTCACGGACACGCACCATTCATCAAATCCCTCTTTTTGTCGATTATTCTGTGGGAGTTACCACAACAACTGCAATGGACAGTTCGATTACCATTAATATGTTTTCCAAGTCTGATATGGCCGCAAGACACGCACAAATAAATAATCTCCAATCCTACATCTTCGATGACGGAAAAATGAAGCGACGCAGTGATTATGAACTGGTTGCTGGAGTTGCAAATGCTTTAAAGAATGATGAAACTTTCTTAATGTTTCAGCCTAAAGTTAATTTGATTACAGGGAAAACAGCCTCAATCGAAGCCCTTATCCGTTGGGAACACCCTTCAAAGGGTACCATTATGCCGGACCGCTTCATTCCTCTTATCGAAGAAACTAAGTTAATTCATCAGCTCACCGATTGGGTTTTAGAGCGTGCCCTTCTTACAACGAAAGAGTTACATGATAGCGGTCATAAAATTGGAATGTCAATTAATGTATCAGCCATGAATCTCTTTGATCCATTATTTTACGATCGTGCTATGACAATCATTCATCGACACGAGGTTGAATGTAAATGGCTAGAATTCGAAATTACAGAAACTGAGCTTATGAAAAATCCAAACGAATCAAAGGCGATTTTGACTCGCTTTGCTCAGCAAGGCATTAAAATATCAATCGATGATTTTGGCTCAGGCTACTCATCATTAGCTTATTTAACCCAATTTCCAATAGATACCATCAAGATTGACAAGTTCTTCTTAATTGATTTATTAGCAAGGCCCCAAATAAAGCATATTGTTAATGCTACTGTAAGCCTTTCGAAAGATTTAGGTTATCAGGTAGTTGCTGAAGGCGTTGAAGATCAAGAAACGGCCCACTATCTTCAAACGATTCAATGTGATTTTGCTCAAGGATATTACTATTCGCGGCCTTTACGTCTCAATGATCTTCGTCACTATCTTAATCAACAAATCTCCCTCTAAAACGGAAATTAATTTCCGTTTTTTTAAAAAAAAGATAATAACATGTACTATCTTTGTTACTAACATGGAGCCCCCATTGATGTGAATTGGACTCGCTTTTTTAACCTGAAAATTGCTTAATTGGTTAAAAACGGAATATCTCGGTAAATATGGGTAAATGGTTACCCGTTTATCAAAAACAAAAATTCTATTAGGTTCGTATCCGTTCACTCTGCTCAATGTAAACAAGATGGGTTTTGGCTATTTTTCAAGACTCAAGTAACCCATTTTCGCCAAACATAGTAACATTTTCTCTTCGTGGCCTAAATTCGTTATCAACCTGCTTTACGTATACAAAACTTGGCATTTGAATTGCTG
>CAZVZF010000108.1:0-3350 GCA_964631095.1 uncultured Eubacteriales bacterium | reverse complement strand
AACCGACAAGACCCGTGGTGAGATCACTCACCCCACTAAGATATCCTAATAAAGATAAACGGAATTCTTCGAGTCCTGCTTTGCTGTCGGCAGCCGCTTCCACACGTGGATCCAGGGGATCAAGCCCCATCGTAAGCGCATCTAATAACTCATTGAGACCGCCTTGCATTTGCGCATAACCACCACTTACCGCCTCGTTTTGACTGACGATTGCTTGGAGCCCTCCTACGATGGTCGCTAGGTTGGTCACTAAGTCTTCGAGTCCATCCACTAAGGTGCCAAACTGCGTCGCAAAGGCCCCTAGACCACTGGTGGCCTCGGTAAGTCCTGCCGATAATAAGCCGAGATTAGTGACCAAGGTCTCCAAACCACTCGCAAGGTCCGCTCCCCCACTGGCGCTTTGCGCCAAGGCATCTCCTAAACTCGTAAGCCCTTCAATCATCGCCTCAAAGTCCATATCGAGCATGGCATTAAGATCAAAAGGAGAAAGCGAGGCAATCACATTTTCAAGTTCAAAGGAATCACTTTCTAAGGTGAGTTCATACTGGGTACTTTGTCCCGGTAAGATCATATAGGCAAGGGTTTGGGTGCGCCCCACCACCACGGAAGTGGCCTTGGGGGCACTAACGACACTGGTATGGGTTAGTGATATGGGAAGTTGTAATTGCATCATCATCGCTTCCCGAAAGTAAGCGGGGGCATCATCATTACTGGTCACATCGATCATCATTTTAATGGTTCCTGCTTCGCCGGCTAAGGCGGCAGGAAGAATTTCGACATCCTCTAGAAAATAGGTGATGTCGAGTAAAAAGGGTAAGGGGGTGGTCGAGGCGAGTTCGCCTTGATAATAAAAGTTACGGCTTGCTGCATACACCGGAACCCCAAGATACTCTTCGGTCGTAAGCAGAGGCGCACTACTGGATAGATTCATGACATGGAGATAATCGCCATAGTCCTTATAAAGACCGGGTTCGATATCCTGCAACCGATTCACCACCTGAATAGTAGAAACCGCCCCCGAAGCATCCAGGGTCGCATACACCGTTTCATCGCTTGCTGCGGTTTTCTCGGTTAAGGTTGGCAACGAAGTACTTGACGAATTTGAGGATGAGGAACTGCTTGAACTACTCGAACTGGTGGGCTGGCATCCTGCCACCCCTAAGGTTGCAACAAGGGCAAACAACGACAACGATTTCAATGATTTCATAATGAAGTTCCTCCTTTGGACGATGGTTGAGTTTGTTTGATGATGAAACGATCAAAGAGCACTAAAAGAGGGGCGAGTAAGAACAAGACTAAGAAGCCTGAAAGTGCAGCTCCTCGTCCCAAGAGATTACCAATCTCTTTCACTGCACCAACACTGGAGAGTAACCCTAGAATCAGCCCGGCAGCCGTTAAGATAAACGCTGACACGAGAATGGAACGTGAAGAGGTATGGAAGGCGGAGCGCATCGCTACCACCGGAGGCTCACTCTTGCGAAACTCTCGATAGCGATTCGCTAACAAGACCGCATAGTCAATGGTCGCTCCGAGTTGTAAGGCGCTGACCACCAAATAACCAATGAAGGCTAAACTACTGCCTTGTAAGAAGGGGATGGCGAAGTTCACCCAAATGGCCGTTTGAATAACTCCCACCAATAAAATGGGAATGAGGATGGAACGGAACAAGAGGATGAGGATGAGTCCAATCGCGCCAATCGAGGCCAGCATCACCCACAAGGAATCCGCTTGGACGGTTTCTTTGATATCGTTGACACTGGTAATCGTGCCAACAAGATAATACTCGTCGTAATGAGCGGCAAGAATCGTTTCAAGTTCCACCGCAAAATCATACATCGCTTGGTTTTCATCAATAAGATTGGTTTTCACCATAATACGGGAATAATGATCACTGTGAAATTGATCCAGCACCGGTGTTGGTACCAAACTGAGCGGAGTTTCGGGGGGTAACACCGAATAGAGCCCCTGCACCGAAGTGATGGCTTCATGTTGTTCGAGTGTTTCGAGCAAATCCACTTCGGTACTGACTTCTCCTTTGGGCACAAGAATGACGAGAGGGTTCCATTCGCCAAACTGTTCATTCATGGCGTGTTGCTCGCCATTGTTATTGCTTTCCGCATTGTTACCATAATAATAGGTAAGTTGGTTTTGTAAGAGAAATCCTCCTACCGCAAGTCCCAAAACAAGGATTAAGGCGATGTGCCGTCCATGGTGTAAGACCTTCACCGACTTCTCAAAAGTCGGCAATAAATTCTTATGACGTGTCTTTTCCAGTAAAGGCGCAAAAAGAACAAGTAAAATCGGTAGAATGATTAAAGTAGAAAGATAACTAAAGACGACACCTTTGGCCATGACAATGCCAATGTCTGCCCCAATGGAATAGCGCATCAACAGTAAGGACAAGAACCCCATGATGGTGGTAAACGCCGAAGCCGTAATCGACCCTAAGGAATGTTTCACGGCCTTGGCGACCGCTTCCACTACCCCATACCCTTGTTCCCGTTCCTCGTAATAACGGTGAACGACAAACAAGGAATAGTCCAAGGAGATGGCGAGCTGTAAGACCGCTGCCATGGAGAAGGTAATAAAAGAAACACTTGAGAGCATTGCATTCGTCCCCATGTTAAAGACAATGGCGAGCCCTAGGGAAAGTAACACCGGGAGCGGTTCCACCCAGGAATTGGAAGCAAGAATCAAAATAATTAAACAAATGGGGACAATGACTAGGATGACTTGAAGAATCTCATCAAAGATCAAGTCGCGGGTGTGCAGGTTAGCAATCGCTTCGCCACGCATCGCAAGTCCCTGATATTCCTGTAAGGCCGTGCGAATCGCACTAATGCCTGCTTCGGTCTCACTCGCATAATCATCGGTTGAAAACGTGACTGTATACAAGGCTGCCTGATCGTGATAATATTCCGCAACCAGCGCTGCATCATAGGTCGACAGTGGCTTAGAAACATCGATGAGGTCGTCCAACCACACCACACTCTCTACTTGTGCGACGTCTTGAATCACTGTTTTAATGGCTTGAGCATCGACCAAGGTTACATCTTCCACCATGACTTGGATGGCGGCATTCAACCCAAACTCTTCCTGGATGACCGTCATCGAATCTTGGGTCTTGGAATCCTCAGGTAAATAGGCCGACAAATCAAAATTAATCTTGACACTGAGGATGCCAAAGACACTAGCAACTGCAAATAGAAGCATGAGTCCTATAACTGGCCATTTCCCTCGTCCTCGTAATAATCGCTGCATAGCATTGCCCCTCTCAAATCTATATTTTAAATAACGATTTTAATTATAGGTTTGATATGGTATAATCACAAGAGAAACGTCAGTTGAAA
>CAZVZF010000107.1:0-3354 GCA_964631095.1 uncultured Eubacteriales bacterium | reverse complement strand
TCCACACAATTATATTGAGGAGGTGATCCCTCATGCATGAAGAGTTTGATGAAGTAGACTTAAATGCTAGAATAAACTATAAACTTTGGAAGCGTGTTCTTTCTTATTTAAAACCTTATAAAAAACTAATTATTATCATGATGGTTGCGGTCATATCTACCGCACTCATAGAGACCTTGTTCGTAAAGTATATCTCTGAAGATGGTTTAAAACGTTTTGTTGAGCAAGAAAATCTTGATGGGTTTGCTTTATTTCTTCTTGGAATGCTAGGCTTTGTTCTTGCAGAGGGAATAGCAGTAAAAGTGTTTATTATGGCTTCTTCTCGAATTGAACAAAAAATATATTCTCTTTTAACTTCGGAGGCCTTTTCCCACTTACAAAGTCTATCCTACTCGTTTTTTGATAAATACTCGGTGGGATGGCTGATTTCTCGAACAACAAATGATACAGCGCGATTGGGTGAGATACTATCATGGGGAATTAACGATTTAATTTGGTCAATTTTTAAATTATTTTTCATTCTTATTGTCATGCTGACGATTAGTCCGAAACTTGCACTAATTATGCTTATTGTTGTTCCAACCATTACATTAGTGGGTGTGTTTTTCCGCAAGGTTATTATTCGATACTCATGGAAAGTCCGCCGACTCAACGCTCAAGTAAGTGGAGCCCTCAACGAAGGCATTATGGGTGCAAAAACATCGAAATCATTAGTACTCGAAGAAAAGAATTTCCATGGTTTTTCTGAAATAGTACATAAGTTTCGCAGCGCATCCATTCGTTCTTCAATTTATAACTCTCTCTATTATCAAATCATTGCTGTAATTGCTGCGTTTGGCATTGCTTCAATGACTTACTTTGGTGGAATGGAAGTGTTAGTGGGGCCGATGGAGGCTTCCGTCTTATTTCTTTTCATATCTTACACCACCATGTTTTTTGAACCTGTACTTGGCATTGCTCGAATCACCAACGAAATGAAGCATGCCCAAGTTGCTGCTGAACGTGTTTTTAACATCATTTCGGTGGAGCCCGAATTAATTGATCGCCCAGAAGTATTGGAGAAATACGGCACTTATAACTCTCCTAAAAAAGAAAACTGGGAACCTCTCGAAGGGACTGTGACATTCGACCATGTTAGCTTTGGTTATAACGGGGGAGCCAATCTTGTCTTAAAAGATTTCTCTCTCGAAGTAGAAAAAGGTAAAAGTGTTGCGCTTGTTGGAGAAACAGGGGCGGGAAAATCCACCATTGTTAATCTGTTATGTCGGTTTTATGAGCCTACAATGGGAACCATTCGAATTGACGGGCGTGATTACAAAGAGCGTTCCATTGCTTGGCTTCACGCAAATCTAGGTTATGTCATGCAAACTCCTCATTTATTTAGCGGAACTGTCAAGGATAATATTGCCTACGGCAAGCTTGATGCGACCCTCGAAGAAGTGATAGCAGCCGCCAAAGCTGTTAACGCTCACGATTTTATCATGAAGCTCGATCAAGCATATGATAGTGAAGTAGGTGAAGGTGGAAACCGTTTGTCACAAGGACAGCGTCAATTACTGTCGTTTGCCCGGGCAATTATTGCCAATCCCAAAATACTTGTTCTCGATGAGGCTACCTCCTCCATTGACACCGAAACTGAATACATTATTCAACAAGCGATTCATCATTTATTAGCTGGAAGAACTAGTTTCATTATTGCCCATCGCTTATCTACAATTGTCCATTCGGACTTAATCCTCGTGGTTAAAGCAGGTGAAGTCATTGAACGTGGAACTCATGAAGAACTCATGCAAGTAAAAGGGTATTATTACAAGCTTTACACCAATCAATTTGTTGAAAATCAGATGAAAGAACTGAATTTCATGTAATCCATCCGTTTCTTGTTTAAAAAGGCAAGAAACGGACTTTTTTTTATCTTGAAAACCGTTATAATAAAATGAAGCGAGGTGTTTGACATGCTACTCGAACAATATTTAAGTCTTCTTATTCAATGGTTGCAAGATCTCAAACAAAAAAATCATGTAAAAGGATATATTGTTGGACTATCGGGAGGAATTGATTCTGCGGTAACAGCTTTTTTGTTGCAAAAAGCTGTAGGCAAAGACTGCTTAGCCGTGATTATGCCTTGTGAGTCGGATCCTCAAGATGCGCAAGATGCTCGTTTAGTCGCTCGTTTATGCAATATTTCAACAATCGAAATGGACCTAACCCCAACTTATCTTCAATGGAAAAATGATTTTAATCTTCTTCAACAACATATTAAGCTCGATGTTCCTTCGTTGGCATATGCAAATTCGAAAGTCCGGTTGCGGATGGTTACCCTTTACGCACTTGCGACTCAACTCAATTACTTGGTGACTGGCACTGATAATTGGGCAGAGTGGTATACAGGTTATTTCACGAAATTTGGAGATGGTGGAGTTGATTTAGTCCCTCTTATCCATCTTACCAAAGGAGAAGTATGGCAGGCAGCCAAACTATTAGGAGTCCCTCAGAGCATCATTGATCGTAAACCAACAGCTGGAATTCTACCTGGAGTTTATGATGAAGATGAACTTCGTGTTTCATATAGCGAGATTGATCGGTTTTTATTGGGCAATTCCATTACTAAGGACCATGAAGAGCGTTTGCTAGAATTACACAAAATAAGTGAACACAAGCGTAACCTAGCCATTACTCCTCCTAAATGGGAAAGAGATTAATGGAAAGAATTTTCAAATTTCTATGCTATAATAATTGTAAGTGGGTGATGACATGTATCGTTACATGATAGGTTATGTGCGCGAAATAGCAACCGACTCCATTGTATTAGAAAATGGTAATATTGGTTATCATATTTTCGTTGCTCATCCTGAGCAATTTCGGCGTGATGAAATAGTCAAAGTGTTGCTCCATTTGGCGGTTCGCGAAGACCAATGGCTCCTATATGGATTCCGCATCAAAGAAGAACGGGAACTTTTTCTTCGATTAATTGATGTAAGTGGCATAGGACCGAGGACTGCCATCAACATTTTGTCTCATACTTCACCAGGTCCAATGATTCAAGCCATTGAGACAGGAAATACTGCTTTTCTAAAAAAATTGCCAGGAATCGGACCTAAAGCCGCTCAGCAAATTATTCTCGACTTAAAAGGAAAACTTGTCTTTGATGAATATAATAAAGATGAAAGCACGAACCGTGCACTTGATGACACCAAGTTGGCTCTAAAAAGCCTAGGTTTCAAAACCAATGAAATTGAGCGAGTATGCACATCATTAAGTAAAGAAACACTTTCTGCTGAAGAATACCTTAGAAAAGCTTTACAACAATTAAAACGTTAGGAGGGGATCTCTGGAGCGATTAATGAGTGGCTA
>CAZVZF010000106.1:0-3359 GCA_964631095.1 uncultured Eubacteriales bacterium | reverse complement strand
GGAGGAATTGTATGAAAAAAACTGCCCTCTCCCTAACATTGCTCTTTCTAGTGTCCGCAGCTGCCATCTCTGGTTGCTCCAGCGGACTACCTGGAAAGCAAGAAAATGGGAAAGATGTGTTGTTCAGCATCGACGGCACAAGCTACTATGCTGACGATATTTTTGGGTTAGATGCCGGTTCTGCTTACACCTACAACTTTTTAGAGTCAACAGTTGGGGTTGCTGCACTTTATGATGCGGTTAAAAAAGCGGTAGTAGAATCTGCCATGCCCGTCAATCAGAATATTCAAAACGCCGCTGATCTTGCTTACGAGAAGTGGGAGGATGAGGTTGATACTTACGCTGAAGCCAACAGTATTTCTGTTCGCGATGCTCGTCGTATTAAACTCGAGTCATCGGGGTATGAAACTGTTGAAGAATTAAAAGCTGATTTGCTTTTTGCAGAACGTTCCACTGCTCTCACTACTTCCTTTAAGAATTCTAGAACCGAGCCAAAATTGGAAAATCGTCCTGAAAACGATCCAACGACCATGCTCGAAAAATATGTTAGCAATACTGCCCCTATGGTAGTGAGCCATGTGCTTGCGACAATTGGCGACCGTTCTAACGAATACACCAAAGCAAACATTACCGAAAATGAAGCCATTGACCTTGCAACAATTGTTCGCCGATTAGCTCTTAGTAAAGCTTCCGGAAATTCTTTTAGCCAAATCGCTGGGCAACTCTCTGGCGATACCGGTTCAGCCGCGAAAGGCGGTATGCTTGGAATTATGGATTCTTATTCTGCCTACGTAAACGAGTTTAAATTAGGACTTTATGTTTATGAAGCCGTTCAAAAGCAAGATAACGTAGCTGCTCAAACAACTTTATCTACCAAACTTGGTTTAGATGCCACAGTTAATCCCCTTCTCTTTGGAGATGAAGGTATCTACAAAGACCATGTGATTGAAACCATTGATGTCGCAACTCTTTATTCTGAACTTCATGATAAAGCTTCGGATAAAGGCCTTCAAACAGATCCCCAAAAAGATGATACTACTTTATATCCTCGCAACATTTATTACAATGCACACCTCAATACAGGGCGTTTGCAGTTTTTAACACTTGCTGCCGATGCCGATTCCACCTTATTCCCAGTGGCAGATCGTAGCACCAACAGTAACAATATTGTTGTTGACGCTAACGGTAATCCCATTGCCGTTCTTAAATCAACATATGGCATTCATTTCTTATCCTTAAACTTCTCTTCTTTAGGTCTTAGCGAACTAGATGCAGCCAAATATTTCATGCATCTTTCCAGTGCCGCCTCAGGACTCACTGACACTTATGTTAAAAACCCTGTCTATACTGGTTACACGACACTTGAACTCGCTCAAAGAGCTCGGAAAACTGAAATTGAAACCCGCATTACGAACTATATTAAAGGCGGATATTCTTCTCAGGTTAGCGCAAGTGATGCTTATTTTGATTATGAATTATTCAATTATTACTTTGGGTTAGGCAATGTCACAATTCCAAATGCAGCCGTTGCAGAAGCAATCCAAACGTACTTGTTACTCAAAACATCTACTTTGAATTCGGATATTGAGAAGGCAAAATCTTCTGAATGGAATTCATACATCCGCAAAATTCAATTTGAAAATGAAATGAAAGGAGAGGAATAATATGAAAAAGAACTTTAAATGGATTTCCCTCCCAATTATCTCCTTGTTGATTGCAGGATGCTCTACACATGTCATTGGACCAAGTTATGGAACTACCACGATTGTTGATGACGGAGCAAACATTACAAATACCACTTATCAAGAGATTTTTGATCGTATCTATGTAGGATTTGGTGCGGAATTTTCAGCAAAAGAAATAGTGGATATCATTGCACGACAAGTTCTATCTGAAGCTGGACGTACCCAAGAAGAAATCAACACAAGAGTAAATGAGAAGTTAGATGCATACTATTCGGATTCCTACAAAGTTGATGGCGTATTCTATGAATCATTAATGATTAATGGATTAAAGAAACAAGGCTATAACATTGTATGTTCCAATGAAGATGTTCCTTTCGTTGGAACAAAAACCGATTTTACAACCTACAATCAACTTTCTTCGGTGCTTGCTTGCGATTATTCAGATCTTATTTCCAGTAAACTAGAACCGGAAATTCGGGTTGAAATGCTTAAAGAAGAGTACATTTTATCTCAACGTGCTTCTTTCCTTTCTTCAAAAACAATTCGCAAAGTTGAAGCCTTTCGCATCAATCCCAAAAATTCAAGTATCGCCAGTCAATTCACTAGTCTTTTTGAAGCAGCCATTGTGGCCGGTATTGATGATGATACCTCCTTCACCGACATTGTCGTTCAAGATAATGGTCTTGAAGAACAGTGGAAAGATCAAAAAATAGCTGAATTGGACGAAGATTTTGGAATGATTGATCCTGATTCGACTTTCTACGTCGATCCCAATGGAGTCGGAATCACTGAAGCCCAAAAGTCGACAATCAAAACCCGTATTAATACCTACTCTGCAAATGGTTCTTACTCCATTTATCATGGATACAATCTTGCTAAACGCATTATTGAAGATACTAATTTCTTAGTGTCCAAAGTAGGAACGAGCGATGATACAACTATTATTGATTCTGTAATTGATCCACTAATCAAAAAATCGGCTTCCACAATCGTTTTGGACGATAATGGAATGCTTACATCCCCTTTTGATAGCAATTCAATTGTTGTTAAATCTGGCAGTGATTATTACTTTGTCCACGTAACGTTAATTGATGCAACATCAAATACTGCTCTTAAACGGGAAGCTGCCCGTGCCCTTGCTAATACCTCAGGCAATGTTCGTAATGCGATTACCTATTACCTTGAACAATTTAATGTGAAAGCATACGAACAATCTATCTACGATTATATTAATGAGCAATACGATTTCGAAGCAAAATAAGGAAGCCCTGTGCTTCCTTTTCTCTAACCCTTTGAAAATGGAGGTTGTATAATGGATTCATGTATTTTTTGTAAAATCATTGAAAAGAAAATTCCTGCTTATATCCTGTATGAAGATGCTTGTTGTATCGCATTTCTTGATGCTTCACAAGCAACACCCAGACACACATTAATCGTTCCTAAAGTTCATGTTGATAATTTTTTGCAAGCAAACAATGAAACTCTTTCACATTTAATCAATTTGGCCCAAAGAATTGGCATTGCTCTTCAACAAAGCAATCCCCAAATAATGGGGATGAATCTATTGAGTAACTGTGGGATCATTGCTGGACAAACAGTACCACATCTACATATTCATCTTATTCCTCGATATCGAGAAAATGACATTACAATTTCATGGACAAGTCATTTCGG
>CAZVZF010000105.1:780-3438 GCA_964631095.1 uncultured Eubacteriales bacterium | reverse complement strand
TGACCGCAGAAACTGGGCCATCAAAGACAATTCTTCCTTCTTTTAAACCAATGATTCGGTGGGCATATTGCAATGCCAAATCCACATGGTGCATATTGGCAATGATGGTAATCTTCATGCTCTCATTGATGCGCTTAAAATCATCCATGACATCGAGAGTCGTAATGGGATCCAAGGATGCGACTGGCTCATCCGCTAAGATGAGGTGCGGTTGCTGACTGAGTGCGCGAGCTAAAGCGACCCGTTGCTGCTGACCACCTGAAAGTTGGTCGGCGCGAACAAAGGCCTTTTCAAGAATATTAACTTTATCCAGCGCTTCGAGGGCTAACATTTTGTCAGATTTTGGAAAGATGCCAAACATGGTAGAAAGGGTCGAGTTATAAGCGACTCGACCCGCTAAGACATTATTGATGACGGAAGAACGTTTGACTAAATTAAAGGATTGGAACACCATGCCAATGGTCCGGCGTAGCATTCGTAGTTCCTTTTTATTTAGTTTGCTTATATCGTTTCCATCCACATAAGCTTCCCCGGATGTAATGGGGATCATTTTGTTGATGGTCCGCAACAAGGTGGACTTTCCAGCGCCTGACAAGCCGATGATGGCAACAAATTCTCCATCCTGAATCTCCAAATTAATATCGGTAAGAGCTTGGAATCCATTCGGATAGACTTTGTTGACATGGACAAACTTGATCATAAAGACGCTCCTATCTACGATGATTTATCCGTTAATGACGTCACGTGTATAAATGTAAACTTCTTTTTCTCCAGTATAATCTGCATCGGTAGCATCTTGATAACCTTTATGGCTATAAACCGAGATGCCATCGAGTCCATCGGCAGTGTCAGCGAGATCTTTAAAGGCTTCTTTTAATAATGCTTTGGTGGCAGCATCAAGGTCGGCCCGCACGGAGACAGTGTCATTGTAGAGCGGACGGCTTTGAGCAACAATGCGGTAGTCGGTAAAGACCGTGGGATCGAGGTAGAATCCACTACCATCTTTGTTATAGAAATTAGTATAACGAACGTCAAGGTACGCCCACGCGGCATCCACTTGATCATTCATAACGGCAGTAAAGGCACCAGGATGGCTTCCGGAAACAGTTTGCAACAACACTTCATTGTTGGCAGCGTTAGGAGTTCCTTCGGAAATTAAAGTTAAACCAGCATCATCCATGGTGATGGAAGGATAAATGTATCCCGAGCCAGAAGTTTTGCTTCCCACTCCAACGGTTTTTCCTTTTAAATCAGCAAGTGTGGTAATACCGCTGGTGGCTTTGGTCATCAAGATCGCGGTATAGTAATTGACGACTTCGGTGGATTGTTCGCCACGGTAGACATAATCATTGGCACCGTTCATGGCAGCGACTTGGGCTTCTAAGTCATTTGGGAAATCAACTTGGACTTTATAAGCAGTACGCAAAGCGGTCAAAATAACATCAACTTCGCCTGGCATTTCAACGGCGGCATAGGAATATTGTTGACCTGTTAAGAATCCAACATCGCAGGTTCCAGCGGCCATCGCTTCCAAAACGGCACTGTAACTGGTTCCGATGGAAACACTGATGTCGTATTCATCTGGCATGGCGGCTTCAAGAGCGGCTTCAATTTTTGCAACTTTTGCAAAAGCTGTCGCATCGACAGTAAAGGACGGAACTAATTGAATGTTAATGTTGTAATCAGCGGGTTCCACAGAGGACGAACTAATCGAAGAGACAGAGGATGAACTGCTACTTGACGAGGCGGCCGGTGTGCAACTCGACATCACGACAAGTGCCATCGCGGCCAAAGATAGTCCTAGTGTTTTAGTCTTCATTATTTCTTTATTTCCCCTTTCAAAATAATGTACATATGGGTTCTTAGTCTTTCGACCCATACATTAGTATTGTATCATTCACGTTAGGGCTTATCAATTACTCCCATCATAATTCTTCCTTTTCTTTGAAAACTTTGCAGACCTCGTAGAGGTCTTAGGCCGCATTTTTCTTCTTGAATGGGAATATGGTATAATAGTTCCAAACACAAAGGAGGCATCCCCCATGGAATCCTATCGCTTCGATCTCGTCTATACCACGGATCTTCACGCCACAATGTTGGCGCACGATTATGGCGATAATCGCGAAGAAGCCAAGGGTTTGGTACGACTTGCTTCCTATTTAAAAACCAAAAACCATCCTTATCTTCTTTTGGATAATGGCGATACCATTCAAGGATCTCCTTTGATGGATTGCTGGCTCAGTGGCCCAATGGAAAATCGTTCTCCTGTCGCCATCACGATGAATCAATTGGGCTATGGTTATGTCACTCTAGGCAATCATGATTTTAACTATGGACCCGATCCCTTGGCCCGTTACATTATGGATTTGAATGCTCCTGTTCTATGCGCCAATGTTGTTCGTCCAGATGGTTCTTTACTCTTTTCTCCTTATGCCATTCATACCCTCGATAACGGGATTAAAATAGGGATAATCGGAGTGGTGACACAATACATCCCCCATTGGGAGAAACCCCAAAATATATCCGGATTTCGCTTTTTGGATGCCTATGATACCGTCATGCGCTACAGTCAAAAGCTACGGGATCAAGTCGATGCCTTAGTCGTACTCTACCATGGAGGTTTGGAAAAAGACTTGGAAACCGGTGCCCCCCAAGGGC
>CAZVZF010000105.1:0-770 GCA_964631095.1 uncultured Eubacteriales bacterium | reverse complement strand
ACAAACCGATGAAAATGAAGGATATGCCATCGCTCACGATGCGCCCATCGATGTCTTGTTTGCTGGTCATCAACACATTCGAGCCCGAGGAATGGTCCAAGGAACACTTGTCTTACAAACGGCTGCTGAGGGACGTGATTATGGCGAAGTCGAACTACGATTCGAACGGGAAAGTGAAGATCAGCCGTGGCGGTTGGTCGCAAAAGATGGTGAGATCCACGCCAATGACTTTCCCATGGATGAAGAGATTCTTTCTTTACTCGCTCCTTATGAAGCGGCGACTCAAGCCTGGTTGGACGAACCGCTAGGAACACTAGCAGAAGGGGACATGTTGCTGCGCGATCCTTTTCTCGCTCGTTTGAATCAGCATCCTCTCTTTGATTTGATGAACACCCTCCAACTCGAAGCTAGTAATGCCGATGTCTCTTCGACTTCCTTTGCCAATGTGGCAAGGGGTCTCGAACAAAACATTACCATGCGGGATTTGGTGGCCACCTTCTTATATCCCAATACCTTGTTTGTCATTGAAGTGACGGGGGCCCAACTCAAAGAAGCCATGGAACGTAGTGCTTCCTATTTTCGTCTCATTGATGGTCAAGTGGATGTGAGCCCCAGTTTTGTCAATCCAAAAGCCGAACACTATAATTATGATGTCTTTGGTGGGGTCGAATACACCATCGATTTGACGCGCCCCACGGGACAACGTATTACTTCCATAACGCGTCAAGGAATCCCTGTTTCGTTGGACGAATCGCTTCGCCTCGTCACCT
>CAZVZF010000104.1:0-3473 GCA_964631095.1 uncultured Eubacteriales bacterium | reverse complement strand
TATAAGCTGCTTTCAAGATAATCACATTCTTTTAAATGATATGAAAATGTTTGTCGATTAAAAAGCGGTTTACTCACTGAAAAATGATTGTCATACATTCCAATCTCACTACCAGAAATAATAAATTTAATCGATGTCGTTTCTTTGTAAGTATCAATTAATTCTTGAAGCAACGATTCAATCGAGGAATCCACTTCGGTAAGATACGAAAACTCATCTAATACGACAATCAATTGCTCTTCTTTAAAAATCGCTTCAAAAAAATCACGAAAGGAATCATAAGTTATCGGACCAACACTCAGTAATTCCCCGTATCTTTTACTGAACAAATCTAAGTTGGTTTTGGCATTTGCTTGTTGAGCTAATAGGTATAATGATTTCTTACCTTTTATGGACTCTTTTAACAACGTCGTCTTCCCAACTCTTCTTCTTCCATGGATGACGCCAAACTCAAATTTACTAGAGGCGTAGTAATCCCTTAACATCTTCAATTCTTTCTCTCTACCCAAAAACATATCATCACTCCTATTTATAGTGAATTGTGTTTCACTGAATTATGTTTCACCATTATGGTATCATAAAGTTCTACGTTTGTAAAGTTTCATTGCTAGAAATAGCCATAGTCACCCTCGAATAAAACTTTGTGATATCCATGGATTGTCATTACAACGATGATTTCATTGCCACATACATGCCTTTCATCCAGACAAACAGTTGGAAAGGATGGGGTCGTGTGCGTTATAATTATCATATAGACCTCTCGAATGGATCCTCCTCTTGTTTCCTTCCTCTTGGATGATGAATCATTCAAACCTCAAGGAGGTGTCACCATGAAGGTTAAGGATAAAGTTCTCCTCGTCACCGGTGCCGGTGGCGGAATTGGACGGGAGTTGGTGCTCCAACTCGTGGCCAAAGGGGCCATCGTTGTGGGAATTGACCGCAACCCTAATGCCCTTCAAGAAACAATGAGTCTCGCTGCTATGCCCATCGATCAATGCTCTAGTGTGGTGCTTGACATTACGGATTCTGCTGCCATTGAAAAGTGCGTCCAAGAAGTGCTTCATCGCTATGGACGAATCGATGGATTGATCAACAACGCCGGTATCATTCAAAAGTTTATTCCCGTTCAGGAGATGACCCTTACGCAGTGTCGCACCATCATGGAGGTCAATTTCTTTGGCATGCTCATGATGACCCAAGCCGTGCTTCCCCTGCTTCTTGCGAGGGAAGAAGCCCACCTCGTCAATGTCTCCAGTATGGGGATTCTTACCCGTTCCAATGCAAACCATCGATGGCGCATCCAAGGCAGCGGTGAAACTCATGACTGAAGGATTAACAGCCGAACTACGAGGCTCCCCCGTTCATGTCATCTTAGTAATGCCTGGAGGAGTCTCACCAACATCATGGCCTCCGCAGGAATCGATATCACGACGATGATGCAAAGCAAAGCCGCCCAATCCTATAAAATGGTTACTCCACAATTCGCTGCGAAAAAGATCATTGAAACGATGGAAAAAGATAAACCAATGATCCTGATAGGCAGCGATGCTAAAACCATGGATTTCCTTATTCGTTTGGTTCCTAGTGTTGCAAAGTCCTTAATCGTTAAGATGATCGATGTCCGAACTCATTGACCGCTCAAGGTGATTGGTGGGAGAATAACCAGCAACTCATTGATGGAAAAGGAGATAACCTTATGAAATCCATTCAAATCACCGCCATGAAACAAGTGATCCATCAAGACCTCATCGACCGCTACGAAAACTCCATCGATCATGCTTGTGACATTCAAATCGGACAAGTATGGATCAGTGATGGAGTCCATAAGCCTGCCGGTTTTTGTCCAAGTGCTTGGGATAGCATCTACCCCTTTATCAGAGTTTTAGAGGAAGGTGGTGGCAACTTCTATGATGGTTGGATGAAAAACGAAACGTCAGCCATGATTTCTTGTAACGATGGCTTTCGACCGGTTAGTTTTCTTCTAGAAGTTGTTGAAGACCAACGAACCTAATACCTTCCATTCCTTTGCTCCATTCATGAATAAAAGCGTTCGTCACAACGATAGTGAGGAACGCTTTTTATGATAATGACTTCTTTTATTTCCGTAAAACATGCAAGTTCAATCAATTATTGGCCGGTGTTTTATGCATATTGGCCATATTATTGGTCGGTGTTTTATGCGTTCTCTCTAAATAACCCTTTAAAAATAAGGGTTAATACCCAATCTTCAAAAAACAATCAAAGTTTGATGGGTGAGAGGGGGATTTAGGAAGCTTGATAAATACGAGTGATGCTCCCATCATCTTGAATCAAACCCTTAGGTCTCGTCTTGAATGCCAGGAAAACTTGGAGATAATCGCCCGCAGATCCGGCAACGTTTAAGCCAAGAACAATATAAAGACTTAGCCGATAATCACTGGGTACTACAGTGAATAATACTCCTAGGACGATACCCCATAACACCGAAGGTACAAGACATACAAGAATGAAACTCTTCTTATTATAATAGCTTGTACTTCCTGTCGTAAGAAAAGGGAAACGAAACGCATACCGAAAGGGGGTTTTGGATAGAAGAGAAAGCACCACTCCATGAGTAAGCTCATGCAAAGACATATAGACAAGCACAAGCCCAATGGTGATTGCTGCCACCACGAGCCCATGGAGAGAAGAGGCTGGAATCCACGCAAACAAGAAGGCAGCGCCCACCATAATGCCCGCAATCACCAAAAAGATCAACTGGATTATCCAATTGAGTTGGGGACTCTTTAAGTCATAACTCGATTGTAGGGTGTAGTTTGGAGGTAGAGATGGTACATTTTTCATGATGATTGTTCCTTTTCTGCCATGAGTGGGATGGCGTGACAGTCTAGGTTATATTTTACACGAGATGCGAATCAATGAATAGAAAATATTGATACTTTTTTATTTTATTCGATCTTATTGGATGCATAAAAAAGTTCGTGAAGGATCATTTCCCTCACGAACCATTTAATTCATTATATCAACACGTGTCTATTCTGGTTGAGACACCTCAATCAATACCGACCCCTGGGTGTTATCCCCCACTACCTTGAGACGAGCGTTCCCTTCCAAAACGGAAAGAGAGTGTTCTCCACCATCAAGGATGTGGATGTCCTCTCCCTCAATCCATACCACTTTGAATCGTCCTTGGTTGATTGCATAGCTTACTTCCACAAGATAAGTCTCTCCGGATGAGTAGGAAGCCAAGGTTTCACTTCCGGTGAAGGAGCGAAAGGAAAAGGAAAGTATGCTACCTGTCCGATCAGCATAATAATAGGAATCGCCACTCGCTCGTATTTGATCATCCGAATCAAACATGGCGCGTTGATACGCTGTCGGTCCGCTGCATCCTACTATCATACTACCTGCAATCAGCCATCCTAAGTGTTTCGGTTTCATTACCATTCCCTCGCTTATACTTATTACATATCATACCGTTTCCATCATACGCC
>CAZVZF010000103.1:0-3496 GCA_964631095.1 uncultured Eubacteriales bacterium | reverse complement strand
AAGGTTCCAGCAATTAGACCAACTAGCATTGCAATGTTAAAGTTTATACTTGCGCGACTTCCAAGGATTAACAGAGCAATGACTGTCAATAAGGTCGATACTGTTGTCATTAATGATCGTCCAACTGTTTGTTGCAAAGACTGATTAATCATTAATCGACGCATATTGGAATCAAGTTTATTGCGATCGCCAGCCTCATTGATATTTTCGCGTAGGCGGTCAAAAGCAACAATGGTATCATTAATAGAATACCCAATGATTGCAAGAATGGCTGAAACGAATTCAATGTTCAATTCAATGCGGAATAATGCGAAGATTCCAAGTGTTATTAGAGCATCATGAAGCAAGGCAACGATTGCCGCAATGGAGTAGGTGAAGCGGAAGCGAACTGCGACATATAATACAATAAATAAGGAGGCCAAAAGGACGGATAATAGTGCATTCTGAACCGTCTTCTGAGCGACAATAGGAGAGACAAAGTTCAACGAATAATTGGTTTGGAAAATTGATTCATACGACTCTTGTTCGGTTTGAAAATGTGTATCAAGATATTCAATGATGGTTTGTGGAAGCTGTCTCTTGAAGTTAACCGAGACAGTATACACTGTCAAATCAACTCCATTTAATGTAGCATCTTCAAGAAGTTCATAATGAATATCAATAGTTGTAGGATCGAGAGTGATAATTTCGCTACCCACAACAACTAAGTCGGGGGTGATACTTAATTCTTCATTGTTTTCAAAAAAGTCGTAGACACCCGCTTGGGTGGAAAGACTAACATCAGTGGTACGGAAGTATAGCTTTGTTCCTTCCGTAAATTGAAGTCCTAAGTTAAAGGGGCTTCCCGAAACGAATTGGAAGATGACTGCGCCAATCATTGTTATCACAATAATACCAACAGAAACTAATGAAGCTTTTTTGGAATATTTCATAAAATCAAATTTAGCAAAGCGACCGAAGTAGCGTTGAGACTCCCCTTTCGTTACATTGGGGATATCGCTGGAGCGTACTCCAAACCAATTGGGATGTTTTTGCATCATTTCGGATTGACATAGTAAAGAAAGCAAGAATTTGGATAGAATTACCATGATGATCATAGTAAGCGCAATGGAAATAATGAGCATCGATGCAAAACCTTTCACGGTTCTTGTCCCAAATAGATAAAGAGAGAAAGCAGCAATCAATGTAGTTATATTAGAGTCAAGGATGGTTGATAATGACTTTTTATTTCCCTCTTCAAATGCGCGGCGCAAGGGCTTTCCTTTAAGTAATTCATCCTTTGTTCGTTCAAAGGAAATAATATTGGCATCGACTGCCATTCCTATTCCAATAACAGTCGCTGCAATGGTATCAGGTCCGTATTCGCCCTTCAAGAGATTGAAGACAACAAGTGCCCCAATTACATAAACTATGAGGCTAACGGAAGATGCAACTCCAGCTAATCCATAGAAAGAAATCATTAAGATTGACACGGCAATCAACCCAATCATCCCAGCAATTAAAGACTGCGTGAAAGCTTGGCTTCCGTATGTTGCACCAATCGAAGTGACAGATAATTCGCTAAGAGAGAAATTAATCGATCCGGCACGAATCATGTCGGCCATTAATTTTGCTTGCTCGGCATCAAAGGATCCGGTAATGATGACGTCCGAATAGAAAGTTTGGCTGACTGTGGCATCAGAAACAATTCTTTTTGCAGCAGTGGGGTTGGTTTGGATGTCAGCATATCGATCGCCTGTGAAAGTATTTCCGTTGTACTCGACAGGAGTAGGATAGGTCTCCTGATAACCGAGCCAAATGACAAGTCGATTATTTTCTGAGGAGCTTATTTGAGAGGTAATTGCTGCAAATAAGTCGCTATTGCGGATTTTTAAGGATACAACAGGATTGCCATCTTGATAATCCAATTGCGCCCCATTTTCAGTTAATAATTCATCGGCAGTTGCCATCAAATTATCGTTGGTATCACGAAATGTAATGACAGCATTCGAGGAAATCAAGTCACGTAAATCTCGGGTGTCTGATTCGGTTTTCGAAGCGATTGTTACTCGAATCATGTCGTCGCCTTCAATAGTGATTTGAGGGTTTTTAACACCAGCAATGTCCACACGATTCGCAATGACTTCAGCGGCAGAAGCAGTAGCTGCTGCTTTGTCGCGTTGTGCATATTCTTCACCATTCTGATCAAGCACTTGATAAAGAATTTCAAAACCACCTTTGAATTCAATCCCTTGATTCATGCCATCTTGAATGGAAGGAATGTTAATAATAGCAATCGCAAGGAGTGTTAAAGCTAATGTAATAAATGCTATCAGTCTTCGCATGTAAAATACCCTCCGTTTTCCACTTGTTAGTTTCTTATACAAGTGAGTAATCTCTAAAATAAAAATAAGCTGTACGCATACTGCCATAATACTTTATCATTTTATGATATTGTTTTCAACACGAAAGCCGAAAAACAACAAGAAAAAATAAAAAAATATAAGGTTTAAAGGCCTCTAAAAAGAAGAACGCTATAATAAGCGCTCTTGATGATTCATTTTCAAATGGTCATAAGCTTTCTCGGTAACGGTTCGCCCTCGAGGAGTACGGTTAATCATACCTATTTGGAGTAAGTAAGGTTCACAAACATCCTCAAGAGTCATCACTTCTTCACCGATTGCCGCTGCTATCGCTTCAAGACCAACAGGACCTCCATGAAAGCGTTCAATAATTCCTGTAAGATAGCGCAAATCAATCTGATCAAGTCCCAAAGAATCTACTTGGAGTGCCTCCAAGGCGTTTCGTGCGACCGATAAGGAGATTGATCCACGATTAATCACTGTTGCAAAATCGCGAATTCTCTTGAACAAACGATTAGCAACACGTGGGGTTCCTCTTGCTCGCTTGGCAATTTCTACCACGGCATCTTCATCAATGGGGCAAGAGAAAACGCGACTTGTACGGCGAACAATTTGATCTATTTCTCCTAACGAATAGTACTCTAGTTTTAGAACAATGCCAAATCGATCACGTAAAGGCGAAGATAAAGAACCGGCTCGAGTGGTGGCTCCAACAAGGGTGAAAGGAGGGATATCAAGAGTAATTGCTCGAGCACTTGCATCCTTACCAAGAACCACACTAATTTGATAATCTTCCATAGCAGCATATAGCACTTCTTCGACAATGTGAGGTAATCGGTGGATTTCATCAATAAACAAGACATCTCCAGCTGATAATGTTGATAGTATTGCAGCGAGGTCTCCTGTTCGTTCAATGGTAGGACCACTTACCACACGAATAGACCCTTCCATTTCAGTTGCAATGATATGGGCCAAGGTAGTTTTTCCCAATCCAGGAGGACCGTATAGCAAAACATGATCAAGGCTTTCACCACGTTTTTTAGAGGCTTGAATAAAGACTTTCAAATTGTCTTTAACACCACTTTGTCCAATGTATTCTTCAAGTGAAGTGGGGCGAAGAGATAATTCTCCTTCATCGTCGATTGTTGGATAGC
>CAZVZF010000102.1:0-3548 GCA_964631095.1 uncultured Eubacteriales bacterium | reverse complement strand
ATCGTCCGCCACCATCTCAGCGGCGCTTGGACGCCCCGTCCTCTCCCCCCAACTCAGTGATCCTTTCGTTACCGTCAATCCCAATACTTCCAATGCCACGCTTACCTTTTACCCAAGAGAAGAAGCTACCGGTCCAGGAACAACCATTTATTCCCTTTCGGGCATTGAAAGTGCCTTGCCCGAAGAACGTAAGAACACTCTCTACGGTCCTTGGGTCGAACAAGGTCTTCCGGGTGATCAAATCCGCGTGCAATTCCAAAACACAACTCGCTTATGCCCGAATCCCGAGACCAGTGGGGGCGGTTGCCATGTCGTGGTACGATTCAACTATGGACCCAATGCGAACATCTCGCTTTATCATGAAGGCACCCTTGTGACTTCCGACCACCATCAAGTCAATAATTACGACAAGAGTGGCGATCATAAATATGGACGTGGCTTCTATGTGGATCAATCCATCGACGAAATACGCATTGAACTCCTCAGTGATGCCCCGTTAAGCCAAGTTACCAAAGAAGCACTGCGTTTCTATTACGAGCCCTTTTCTGCTTATCAAGCACGTCAAGAAACACTAATGGCCAATGCGTTCCAAAACATTGCTCATACCAATAATACATTAACTTTCTCGACGAATTACGATTCCACAAAAATGATTGTATTGTCAGTTCCTTATGATGAAGGCTGGTCCTTATCCATCAATGGAGAACCCACGCCCTATTACCGAGTGACTTCAGGCTTTCTTGGCTTTATCGCTCCAAGTGGTGAAGCCGATTATTCGTTGAATTATGAAAGCCCGGGTATCATGACGGGAGTCAAAATCTCGCTTGGGTCTTGGGGCATCTTTGCACTCGTGGTTAGCGTCTATGCCCTTCCAGACATTCAAAAACGTCGACGCAAAAAAAGAAATCCAACTGTCCCACCATCCAGTGAGCCCCATTGATTCAACAAAGAAGACCGGTCCTTGCATTCACCATGCAATCAACCGGTCTTCTTTATCATTTAGAAGGATAGGAATCCAGACACTGCCCTTTTGTATCATACAAGGTCAGCGTACCATCTTCCAAGATTAAGTAAGCAGGAGGCGTATTCATTTTTGGAAGGGACAAGGACCCTGGGCTCGCAAATACTCGATCTTCCACTTTTCTTATTTGCGAAAGGTGGAAATGGCCATGAATAATCATATCCAGTCCTGCCAGTGGCGGAGGTGTGGCCTCATTATAGACATGACCATGCGTCATCAAAACTCGTTGGGTGCCACTCATGAGAAAGAAATGTTCATGAAGCGGAAATTGAAGAACCATGGAATCCACTTCACTATCACAATTTCCTCGTAAGGCAATGATGGAGGCACGATGAACATTCAGTAATTCTATCACACCTTTGGGGTCATAACGCTCCGGCAAAGGGTTGCGAGGTCCATGATACAAATGATCCCCAAGGAGCACAAGATAGTCAGCTTGTACGTGTTGATATTGCTGAATGGCAAATTCTGCTGCCTGAAGACTTCCGTGAAGATCAGAAACTATTAGAAATTTCATACAATTCCTCCTTCAATCATCTTTATTATCGTTTCTTAGAATTGACGATCATCCACCTGGTCCAACCAATTGGAGATGGGGGTAATGACTCGTTTCAACGCCCCTGGTTGGAAGGGCGAATGAAGCTTCGCAATGGCGACTAGTTTTAAGAAAGAGTATTGACCTCCTGCTTGACACAAATTAAGATAATCATTCCAAGCGGAGGAGCGATCTTCGTGCATCTTTTTCCAGAATTCCAATGCGCACATCTGGGCTAAGACATAGTCGATGTAATAGAACGGTGAATTGAAGATATGTCCTTGTTGGAACCACCATCCACCACGCTCCAATATGGAACATCCTTCATAATCTTTATGAGGTAAGTAGGCACGTTCCAAGCGTCTCCATGTTGCTTTACGTTCTTCGGGCGTCCACTCAGGATGCGCATAGACTTCATGTTGAAACGCATCGACGAGAGTCCCATATGGAATGAATTTAACAGCATCGGAGAGATGCGCAAAGCGATATTTATCGGCTTCTTCATGGAAGAACTTATCCATCCAGTGCCATGTAAAGAATTCCATACTCATCGAATGGATCTCCGCACTTTCATAGGTGGGAAACACGCAACTAGAAATAGGAATGTGACGCGATTGATAACATTGGAAGGCGTGACCGGCTTCATGCGTCAATACATCCACATCGCCGCTCGTTCCATTAAAGTTGGAAAAAATAAAGGGAGATGCATAATCGGGGAAGAAGGTGCAATAACCCCCACTTTCCTTGTTGGGACGTGCTTCTAAATCTAACAATTCGCGATCGGTCATAAAGGTGAAGAATTCATGGGTTTCAGGCGATAACTCCTGATACATGGCTTTCGCTTGTTCCACCAAATCATGAGCCGAACCTTTGGGTTTCGCATTTCCAGATAGAAATTCGAATTTTTCATCAAAATAACGAAGTTTGTCATAGCCTAATCGCCTAGCTTGTCGTTCATATAATTTTGTTGCAAGAGGCACAACAACGTCCAACACTTGTTGGCGCATTCTCTCAACATCCTGGGCATTATAGTCGCTGCGCATCATCCGAATATAGCCGAGTTCCGTAAAACTTGGCAACCCCAAAACACCAGCCATTTGATGACGCACTTGAACAAGTTCATGGTAAATTTGATCAATTTCGGCTTCATGTGCTGTAAAATATCCCATTCTTGCTTGGACGGCACGTTCCCGTAAAGCACGATCTTCACTTTGGGTAAATGGCGTGAGTTGAGCCAAGGAATAGGTCTTCCCTTCAAATTCAATTTGAGCGGAAGCAATCAGTTTGGAGTACTTACTGGTCAAACGATTCTCTTCTTGTAACATCGGAATCATGTCTGGATGAAATCCCTTTAATGAAAACTCAGCCATTGTAAACAATTGTGGAGGATAAAATTCGCGCAACTCATTAATCAAAGGGGAAGCAAGCATTGTACGATTAAATTCGACGGACAATTCTTGATACAAGGGTAGTGTTTCATCCCAATAACTGCGTTCTTGATCATAAAAAGTGTCTGTAATATTTTGTGAAGCGCGAACTTGAGCCAAGGAAACCATGGTTTCGATGGTCGCTTGGGTTCGATAGTAGGCATCGATGATTTTCGTTTGGCCGGCAAGATCGGTGGTGACTTTTAATTGCTCCATTGCCGATTGGATGCTTGCTGTAATCGCTTGACGATCCGGTCTTTCGTAATGATACTCATTAAATTTCATGAATGTTCCTCATTTCATTTTGAATTATTTTTATTATAACATGCTACTTCTGCTCCGCCTAGTACGATGCAAGGATGACAACGATTCAACGCATGAGGTTGATACTTTACAACTAGGAAAAGACTGTTATAATGAGCGTTGGATTAAGGTCGAACCCCCCACGATATTGCCTATCGAAGGAGTCGTAGTATGGCACGCATCAAAGCACTTTTTCGTATTCAACCAGTCCTACTCATTGCTGCAACCATCACATTGATAACCTTTCTAATCATGCCGCCAA
>CAZVZF010000101.1:0-3554 GCA_964631095.1 uncultured Eubacteriales bacterium | reverse complement strand
AGGAACCATTAAGGATTCCATTGAATAACATGAAGCTTTTCTTCGAGAAGACTTCCCATATGTTTGAAAATCAAGTATGATAATGAGGTCATTCCAATGAGGTGGAAATTTATGAAAAACTCAGCAAAGCTTAAACGTTGGGGGCTTATTCAACTCTTAATCGCCTTGGTACTTATCATACTAGGTAGTACCATCTTTCGCGATACAACATGGGATGGATTCGCATGGAAACCAAATTTTGCCTTATTTGTTCCTGGATTGTTTCTGCTTGTCCTTTCTTTCCCCGTTCTCGTGTTGGGATATGCCCCACAATGGATGCGGTTTCAATCGAAACTTCATTCCGAAACCATGGATTATGCCAAAGACGAACTGCAAACAGCTATCCACAAGTCTGCGGATGTGATTGTTCCAGCGGTCACCCCCTCGATTCAAACCATTGCTTCGGCCCTTGCGGAAGCCAAAGCTACTGCCCCCAAGAATGACCGCGCCGCTCAACTTCGAGAAGCCAAGAAACTCTACGAAGAGCAACTTATTTCCCGCGAAGAATACACAAAAATGCGCAACGACATTCTTGATATCGACGAACTAGAATAATTGTGTTACAAAGGAGTACTAAAATGCTTTCTTTTATTCATGAACTACGTCAGGCCTATGCAACACGAAACCTCACGGCCATCGATTCTTTGCTCCAACAAGTGGATGACCATGTTATTGTCATCGGTACTAGTTTAGGAGAACTGCGAGAAGGCAAAGATGCCTTACGGCAGTTGCTCCACGATGATTTCCGCTATTGGATTCCTCTCGAAATCCTTGAACCCCTTCCTCCTCAAAAAATAGGAGAATACGACTACTATTCGATTCCAGCCATCGCTCACTATCGTTTTCGCGAAAACGAGAAAACCTATGAACGTTATTTGCAGGCAGTACAAAGTATTCAGCATGAAGCCAGTAGTGAGTCCTACAAAGCCATCAAAATTCAATGGATGCTGGATCATCTGCTCGCCTCACGCAAGAAAAAAATACGACAAGATCCTAAATCATTAACCATTGAAATTCTTGCTCGTCAAAACAACGTTCAACTGATTGCCTTTTCCTTTCCAATGGAAGCGCCTCATGTGCATGGAATCGTGCATAATGAGCCCGAGATGGACCAAGAATACCATCAAGATGTGCAACTTCTTCAAGGCGATCCCTCTCTTACTTCATGGTTCCTCCAAGAAGCCAACAATCATCAGTTCCTTTTTTCCGAAGCTCATCTTGTCAAACACGCCAATCTTTTCGTCGGTTGTGGCATTGTGAAACACTCTTCTTCTTTTGAAGAAGACTTACGAGCCAACTATACCGTTTTGGATCAAGGACGCTCGTCGCACGATGCCTTGTATACTCTTCGCAAGCGAATAGGGGAAGTGATGTTAGCCTATGCCAATGGAACCCCTTCGTTCTATGTCCGCTTCTTTGGCATTACCGATGAGCAGCAACATCTATTGATGCTCCGTTCATCGTTTCCCTTCTATTGGATTTTAGAACAATAGGAACTACTTTGAATCCTCTTTCAAACACTAGAATTCCCTCTAGTGTTTTTTTCTTGACAATCCAACAAGACATGATACAATGATTTTGTTTGAATTTCAAAGTATTGGAGGAATTCCTATGGATAGCCATCAAAAAACCTTAAATGATTTCCTAGTCGTCACCTTTAATGAAATCTTACGTTACGAAGAAGCGGCCCTTAAACGTTGGACAGACGCTAATCTATCCATCAGTGAAATTCATGTGATCGAAGCGGTCTTTCAAGCCGTGGAACAAGGCGCTAATACCGCTTCTCAAATCGCTCATTCGTTGCACATTACGCTTGGTTCACTCACCGTGGCCGTCAATACTCTGGAATCCAAAGGATATTTGATTCGTGAACGATCGCAAGAAGATAAACGGGTCGTGATGATCACCCCTACGTTACGTGCCGAACTCGTGAACCAAGCCCATCAAGATTTTCATCAAGAGATGATTGAAGGTCTGTTGGATGGGTTATCCCCCGAAGAGGAACGCGTCCTTGCAACTTCACTCACCAAAGTGCGCGACTTCTTTTTACGCAAAGCATTAGCTACCCTCGAATAGCAAAGGAGAACAACCCATGACATTGCACATTATTACCGATTCAACATCTGATCTTTCTCAACAACAAGCGAAAGCTCTTGGCATTACAGTGGTGCCACTTACGGTCCAATTTGGAACCGAAGAATTTACTGATGGTATTGATTTAACTCCCGATACTTTCTATGAAAAAATGCGACAAGCAACCGAGCTTCCCAAAACCTCACAAGTCAATGTTGCAACTTTTATGTCCGTGTTTGAAGCCATCCCCGCCAATGAGCCCATTCTTGGCATCTTTATTTCCAGCGAATTAAGTGGAACCTTTCAGGCGGCAAAACTTGCGGCGGATACCGTGGGACGCTCCGACCTTTATTTGGTCGATTCCCGCCAAGTAACCTTTGGACTTGCCGCTTTGGTCCATGTCGCCATTCGGCGTCGCCAAGAAGGCGTTGCCGTTCAAGACATTGTCAATGAACTCAACGACCTAAAAACTCAGTTGGTCGTGCACGCCATGATTCCTGATTTGAAATATCTTAAAATGGGCGGGCGATTATCCTCAACTTCAGCCACCATTGGAACCATGTTGCGACTCAAACCCATTGTGGAAGTCCGCGATGGAAAGATTGAAGTCATTCATAAGACCTTAGGCAACCATAAAGCTTATGAATGGATTGCCCATCAAGTGAAAAACGCCTCGATTGATGAGAAGCTTCCCCGTTTTTATGGACAATCGGATGCCATGGATGCTCTCGAAAAATTCAAAACTCAAGTTGAGAAAGCGGCGCCTCATTTTCAAGCCGATGCTATTTTCCCCATTGGAATCACCGTAGGAACACACGCTGGCCCTGGATGTGTCGCTCTCTCCTACTTTAAAAAAGACAAAAAATAGTCATCGAATTGGCACACTTTTCTTGATCAATAGTTGCGCATTGTTTCCTCTCCTTTTATAATACAAGTAGCACCCCATCGTAGGGGCGGAAGGAGTGACGACGATGGATTCTGACAACAAGATTAAACAAGGCTTTAGCGAAATTTGGAAAGGTACCAAAAAAGGCGTCGGTACACTTTTCGATGCGGGCAAACAAGAAATTGAAAAAAGAAATCATGTCAATAAATTTAATGAAAAGGGCGAAAAGTTTTTAGTGGTAGATTTTCAACACAACGATTACTTGTATGCACAAGTCCAATTGGCGGATTCGTTGATGATTGTGTTAAAAGATAAAGATGCCAGCATCTTACGTCCTGGACTCCGCTTGCTCGACAAAGAAAATGTTTTCTACGAAATTACCGATATTGAACCTTCAACCGTCGCTGTCGAAGGAACCCTTGTTCATGAACTCGAGGCTCTCCAAATTCGCTTTCAAAAGCACTAAGAACCAAACAGCAGCATCCTTCCAGATGCTGCTGTTTTTTTTATGATTGGGGAAACCAATGCTCCACTATTTTTTTAAGGACAATGAGAC
>CAZVZF010000100.1:0-3571 GCA_964631095.1 uncultured Eubacteriales bacterium | reverse complement strand
GATTCTTCTAAACGGGTAGGGAAATAATCATAAAGTTCTTCACAAGTGTGTGGCAAGATTGGCGCAAGGAGTCGGACTAATACATTAAGGCATTCCCAAAGCACTTTTTGAACTGCACGTCGTCTTGGTGAATCCTTATGCTGACATTACAAAAGATATTTTGTATTGTGAGCATAAGGATTCACCAAGACGACGTGCAGTTCAAAAAGTTCTTTGGGAATGCCTTAATGTATTAGTCCGACTTCTTGCGCCAATCTTGCCGCACACTTGTGAAGAACTATATGATTATTTTCCTACCCGTTTGGAAGAATCGGTTCATCTTTTGAACCTTCAGGCACCATCTACGATGTTTCAAGCAAGTCTTAATCGAGAATACGAGTTGCTGTTAGAAGTCCGAAATGATGTTCTAAAAGCTTTAGAAGCCAAACGTGGAGTAGGGTTACTTGGCTCTTCTCAAGAAGCGAGAATTCAATTCTGGCCGAACAAGAAAGAAACACAAGAGCTATTCCATCAACTTTCTCCACTAGAAATGAATCGTTTTTTCATTGTATCTGAAGCCATAATGGCTGATAATGAAGGTGATTCCTTTGATTCATCCAAAGTATCCGTTCATTTACATGATGGTTATCGCTGTGAACGCTGCTGGAATCGTTACGATGTTTCACTCAACGAGGAACACTTATGCCCTCGTTGTTCAAAAGCCGTTAATCAATACAGAGTAGAGGAGGAGCTAAATGAAATTTCTTAAGGAACATCGTGTATATTTCCTCTTGATTGCTGCCATTCTCCTTGTTGATCAACTTACAAAGTATTGGGCACTTAGCAATCTAACGCTCCATCAAACTCAATGGATCATTCCCAATTGGTTAGGCCTTACCCTTGTTTTCAATGAAGGCGCTGCATGGAGCTTTCTTGCAGGAAATCGCTGGTTGTTAGTTGCAATTTCAATTGTAACTGCAGTCGGATTTTCCATTTGGTTTGTCCGCAGTGTGTATCGTTGGCAGCGTCTCTCGTTGGCAATCATTATCGCTGGAGCAATTGGGAATTTAATTGATCGATTATGGGTTGGTTATGTGGTTGATTTCTTTGATTTTAATTTACTAGATTATTTAACCTTAGGTAGTCCATTCCCTATTTTTAACATTGCTGATATGGCAATTGTATTAGGAATGATTGGCTTAGCAATTACAGTATTCTTTGAAAAGGATCAATCCCATGGAACTCGATAAGCTTCAATTCACCATGGAGGATCATGAAGTAAATCTCCGTTTGGATCGCATCATTCATTGTCGAGTTCCTGAATATTCTAGAACTCAAATTCAACTTTGGATTACTCAGAAGAATATCTTTGTGAATGGGAAACCGACCAAATCTTCCTACAAGGTTCAGCTTGGAGATCTCGTAGAAATAACGATTCCTAATCTTCGACCCATCTCGATTGATAAAGAAGAAATACCTTTGGATATCCGTTATGAAGATGATGATCTATTGGTCATCAACAAGCCACAAGGGATGGTTGTTCATCCTGCCAATGGCCACCATCAAGGGACCCTTGTCAATGCTTTACTCGCTCATTGTAAAGACTTGTCTGGAATCAATGGCGTCATACGCCCTGGAATTGTTCATCGCATTGATAAAGATACTTCAGGTGTTTTATTAGTGGCAAAGAACGATTTTGCTCACATCCGTTTGGCAAAACAAATCAAAGACAAAAGTGCTGCAAGACACTATGTTGCCTTAGTACATGGTGAACTTCGAGACATACAAGGAGTGATTAATGCACCCATTGGACGTCATCCCACAAAGCGAAAAAGCATGGCTGTTGTAGCAGATGGGAGACCTGCTATCACCCATTTTCAGGTGTTGGAGCGTTTTGCTCATTATACTTTGGTCGCTTGTCAACTGGAAACAGGACGTACGCACCAAATCCGCGTTCATTTTGCATGGATTGGTCATCCCATTGCGGGAGATCCTATCTATGGTCCCCTTAAACCCGCTTATAAAGGTGGGCAACTTCTACATGCTGAGACCCTGCATTTTATTCACCCACGAACCAACCAATCGATGTCAATCTCCGCTCCGCTTCCACAAAATTTCCTTTCGATACTCCAACTGCTTCGCCCAACAATTAAGGAGGATTCAAAATGAAAACCTATATCAACTGGGATGAATACTTTATGGGAGTCTCATTATTGTCTGCCTTACGATCAAAAGATCCCAACACAAAAGTAGGGGCATGCATCGTTAATCCAGAAAATCGAATTGTAGGGGTAGGGTATAATGGCTTACCACGGGGGTGTGATGATCATGAATTTCCTTGGACCAACGTGGGAGAATTCAATGAGACAAAATATCCTTATGTTGTTCATGCAGAATTAAATGCAATTTTGAACAGCACTCGTTCTTTAACGGGTTGTCGCATTTATGTATCCCTTTTCCCTTGCAATGAATGTGCAAAAGCGATTATTCAAAGTGGAATTGCTGAAATCATCTATAGCGATGATAAATACGATGGAACTCCTACAGATGTTGCTTCAAAGCGTATGCTTGATGCTGCAGGAGTTACTTATCGAAAGATTCGTCCAGTAAATATTCACATGGAATAAGAACGAGTAGCGATTTCCGCTACTCGTTGTTCATTAATTCTTCGGCTTTTTTGGTGTTTTTAAAGTTCAATTTTGCAATCTTAGCAAAGTTCATATCCCCCAACTTAACACGATATCGGGCCGCTGCGCGATCGACAAGCGCCCCTGCTCCTTTGGGTAGTTGAATCTTATACGTATGCTCCAAACGATTTAAGTGAGCAAGGAATGAATATCGAGCTAATATCGATGCCACGGCGACTGCAGGAGATTTGCTTTCGCCTTTTGTCACAAAGCGAATGTTGCGTTCCACACGTTTATCTTGATCCAAATACTGGTAATAATTATGCTCTGGAGTGAATTGATCAACAACAAAATATGGAATAGGTTGATTAACCTTTGCTCGAATATGGAGCAGTGCTTGATTGTGTAGATATGCTTTTAAACGATTCATATTGAAACCTTTGTTGACTAAATCATTGTATTTTTCATTGCTAAGGTGTAGCTGAGAATAAGTAATACGCTTCAGTAATTTAGGAGCAATTTCACGAATGCGATTATCACTTAATGTTTTAGAATCTGCAACTCCAATAGCTTGGAGGAAAGGTAAATCTTTTGCTTCAATAAAAGCTGCAACTACTACAACGGGTCCAAAATAATCACCTGTGCCAACTTCGTCACTTCCTGCATGAGTGTCGGTAAAAATCCAACTAGATTCCAAGGCCTGCGGTAGTTGCTCTTGCCAAATTAATGCTTCGTTGGTAGCATTACGTCCTTGAAAGACTACTTTGCCAGAGCGATAAGCACGCACAGTACAATTAGGAGCTTTGGCTACAAAAAGAACATATGGATCAGTTGAATCTTGCCGAGTTTCATAATAAAAATCAGCCATTTTTTTTAGCATGGCTTCGGGAGCGGTAAGACTTACAACCCTTGTTTCCATATGATCACCTACATTTATATTTTATCACATTTTGTTGGTTGTAAGG
>CAZVZF010000099.1:0-3595 GCA_964631095.1 uncultured Eubacteriales bacterium | reverse complement strand
AACCCCATCGCGTTTGTAAAAAATGCGGTTATTACGATGGCCGTAAAGTAAAATAGCGCACGACACCATTTGATTTTCATAGTTTAGAGCGGAAAACCGCTCTTTTTTTTATTTTTACCAAAAAAGGGTTTACAAAAGGGGAGAGGCAAACTATAATTGTGGTAGAAAGTGGCAGAAAATGGCATAAGGTGGTGGAATTAATGTTTATCGGTCTTTACAATCACACGCTAGATGCAAAAAACAGAATCATTATTCCTGCCAAGTTTCGTGAACGACTTGGTCCGAATGCTGTTATTACCATTGGTAATGATGGATGTCTTTCCATTTATACAGCTCAAGAATGGGAAAAACTCTTCCAACAACTAAGCCAAATGAACAGTAATAGTAGTGCCACACGGAAACATGTTCGGATGCTCGCCGGTAGCGCAAGTGAATGCGAGTTTGATAATCAAGGTCGAGTTGGCCTTCCACAAAATCTCATTCAATTATGCAATTTGAATAAAGAGGTTGTCATTGTTGGCAATCTTACCCATATTGAAATATGGTCCAAGGAGCGATGGGAAGAATACTATTCGGATGCAATGGCTGATTTTGATGCCAACGCCGAATCACTCCCTCGTGATTAATATGGAGTTTCAACATACCCCTGTACTTCTTCAAGAATGTATAAGTGGTCTCCACATTCACCCTTCTGGTATCTATGTCGACGCAACCGTTGGTGGCGGAGGACATAGTTATCATATATTACGTCAGTTGTCGAATTCCGGTCATCTCTTTGGCTTTGATCAAGATGAGATGGCCATCGAGACAGCCAAGACCCGTTTGTCGACTCTCTCCCAAACCAACTTTACACTTGTGCATAAGAATTATCGTTACTTGAAAGGAGAATTACTTGCACATGGTATTTCTTCGGTAAACGGCTTCTTATTTGATCTTGGTGTCTCTTCATTTCAATTTGATCAAGGAGAACGCGGTTTTTCGTACAATAAAGATGCACATCTTGATATGCGCATGGATACTCGAAACTCGATGACCGCAGCCCTTGTAGTAAATACTTATTCCGAAGCACGACTTACTAAGCTACTATTCAATTATGGTGAAGAGAAGTTTAGTAAAGCTATTGTCCGTAAAATCATTGCTTATCGCCAAATCAAACCTATTGAAACGACTTTTGAGCTAGTCGATATCATCAAATCAGCGATTCCAGCAGCTGCCCGACAAGATGGAGGGCATCCAGCAAAGCGCACTTTTCAAGCCATTCGAATCGAAGTCAATCAAGAACTTGAAGTATTAAAAGAAGCTCTAAGTGATGCATCGTCAATGTTATCGGAGGGAGGAAGACTTTGTGTTATTAGTTTTCATTCACTCGAAGATCGCATTGTGAAAGATTTCTTTAAAATATTATCGGAACCACCCAAATGGAACCGAAATATGCCAATTCCACCAGTTGATTATCAAGCCAATTATCGAATACTGACCAAAAAACCAATTGTATCTTCTCCACAAGAACTAGAACAAAATCGTCGTGCACATAGCGCAAAATTACGCATAATCGAGCGTATAGGAGGAAGCAAACGATGAAACTTAAAAAAACATACATGACTCGTTTCGATTACATCGCCCGAACAGTGTTTGTCTTCATGGTTGTGATGTTTTTAATCATGTTCTTTTTAGTTGAGCCACAACTTCTTTCCTATCAAAATCAGAACGCTGCACTAACGAATGAAATCTCTGAGTTGGAGCAAGCGAATGCCACCTTACAACGAGAGAACGACGAATTATTGAATCCAGTTACCACCATGGAAAATGATGAAATCGAATAAAATTGGAAAGGCTAGTAGGTTACTAGTCTTTTTTTCTATTGGATTCCAAAGACTTCATTGCACTTGATGGTCAAAAAAGGTATGATAAAAATAGAATTTCTAAATATCTACATGGGAGGCTTTTATGCAACAAGAACCCATATTATCAACTCCTCCCTTAACAGTTCGAGAGCGAGGAAAAGCATATTATGATTTACGTATGCGTCGTCGAAAACGTCGCATTTTTGCAGTGGTTCTTATTTGGACAATTCTAATAGGTTATCTTGTTTCCCCTTACTCCAAAGCTCGCTTTTCAACAATCTCTGGGCACCTCGAAATTCTAACGGATGCTGAGCTTTACGAACTATCCGGCATCAATCCCAACCAGTTTTGGTGGGAAATTAGTAGTTTAAATGCAGCAACCAATCTTTCCAATTATCGCTATATCTCTTCTGCCACTATCCATCAAGGGTTCTTTGGTCTTACTCTCCATGTGAATGAAATTGTTCCAGTTGGAAAATTTGGTGTAGCATGCGATGGGTTGGGAAGTGAGAACTCCATGGGTGAATCCTGTTCTTTTTATTTGAGTGATGGGCAATTAATTAATGGCGAGAATAATTTAAATATCTACGACAATCGCCATATTCAACACATTGATCAAATTCCCTATATAGGCGATGCCAATACTTATTCATCAACGAGTTTTCTTTCATTACTTGGCCAACTAGGAACCATAGATGTTTCGGTTCGACATTTAATTACATCCATTTCTCGCAATACTACGTATACTCAATTTGAGGCCATCAACCTACGCTTTGATGCTGTAAAAGCTGAATTAGATGCTGACCTTACTCTCATAGTGGATTTGGACCATCTTAACGATAAAATAACACCCATCCGTGTTGATTATCTTCTTCATACGATTCGTACCACACCAACATCTTATCGACTCCCCAATTTGGAGTATTGCGTGGTCTATGTTGACACCAATCTTGCAATTCCTTGTTCAAGTTAATTGATAGTGTAATATTAGGATTTCTTTTGACACTTCCTATACAATAAAACGCTCCTATGATAGAATAAAAAACGAGGTGAAGGCGATGCATTCGGACAATCTATTCTTTGCAGTCGATTTCGGTGAACAAAATTCCAAATTACTTGTTTCGTCACCATACAATGGACAAATGCAAATTTGCGCCTCTTTTGTGACGAAAACCCAAGGAATTAAAGAGGGCATGATCCTATCGAAAACCGACTTGCATCGTACTTTTCTCACCTTGCTGGACCAAGCAAGACAGGCAAACTATGATGTACATGATATTGTTATTGTCTTACCATCCAATAAGTTAAATGTTTATCGTAAACGAGCGACTATTTCGATTGAAGCAATTAATCGAGTAGTATCCTCTCAAGAAATTAAAGCGCTCCATGCGGGAGTAGGCGATAAAAAGCAATTCCCAACCGGCGAACTTGTCGTTCACATTGCTCCAATTCAATACTTCATCGATAATGAAAGCGTAAAACTAGAAGTCCCAATTGGATATCGGGCTCTTGAAGTGGGACTTGATGCTTATATCGTAACGTTGCCAGCAACAACCGCAAGAACTATTGTCGATATCGTTCAAGAAGCTAATATAACGATTTCAAAAGCAATTATTGCTCCTCTTGCTCTTGCCGAGGCCGTTTTAACCCCTGTTGAGCGGCAGGAAGGAGCTCTCATCCTTGATTGCGGCGCTAGCCATATTGGCATTTGCTATGTTTCAAACGGCCTATTAACGAGTTACAAAGGAACC
>CAZVZF010000098.1:0-3653 GCA_964631095.1 uncultured Eubacteriales bacterium | reverse complement strand
AGATCCCTTGGCCACAGGCCAAATCGATGATAGAGAAGTTCTCTTCATTGGTAGGATTGATATGGAGTAATTTCTTGACACCAGGTAAAATGATGGATTGGTGAAAATGGCTGCCCTCTTGACCAACGTATTGATCATACCAAGAAGTGACTGGTCCCCAAGAAGTTGAGTGAGGATGCTCGTCTTTCGAATTCTTCATGCTACCACCTCATCAAACTTATTATACACAGTCCCAAACAAAAGATAAGAGGCAGGGAATCAATTTGACGACTTCTTGATTGAATAATCATGGGGAAGATAGTGTTGAAACAATGCTGGTCGATAGAACTTCCAAACGATGAACGCTCGCAACGTATTGAACCTTCCATATGTTCCTGCTTCCAAGGGGAAATGGACTTTTCCGGGAATCATTGACCCTTTGGTCAGTTTTCCTCGTTGCATCTTGCTTTCCAATAGTGTCAATGCAGGGCTAATTGCCTCGCATTCTGGCACTCTTTCTTTTGCTAAGAATTCTAACATACGCAAATAATCATATTTCCAACGGGGCGGGTAATGGTGTTCAGCCATGCTAGGATGAAGGGGGATTAATGTATGTTTTGTCAAGTTTGTAATGTATATTTTGTCATTTCGCTTTAAACCAAAAATAAGTTCTCTAACCAAAAATTAAATGAATCATAGAAACCTTCATCAAATATTTAATCGACTCATTTTGCATCAATATATGAGTTAATCGTTTCAATATGAACAGATCCTGTGATGTTTATTTACTTCAAGTATCGATTCTTATCATTCGTTATGTGCTAAAAATGATCGTTTACAATGAGTCGGATTATATCTATTCTTAATGTGGCTGAATTATATGTATACAGCCGTCTAAAGGTATTGAAATACTATAAATTGTTATGTCCTTCAGGTTACCCTTACGATGGTTTTTGGTGACTTCTCCAATTAAACCTTTTTCGAACAAAGGGTAGGAAGATACGATTATCTTCATTTTTATCTTAAACCTAAGTATAAGAGACCTTCAGTTCACACCTCGCAGTGGATCCCTTGTGCTTCGTTAGTAGTTGGTCAGTGAGTACACCCGCGTGAACTTTCACCACCTAGTCATACGCCATGCCATGACAGGTACAAAAAAACGGCTAATGAAAGCCGTCTAAATATCGATGGCGGAGGAATGGGGATTTGAACCCCAGCGCCCTGTTACAAGCCTACTAGCTTTCCAAGCCAGCCCCTTCAACCACTTGGGTATTCCTCCAAAAAGATGCGTTATTATTATACAATAGACCTCCTGATTTGTCATTAGAAATAAACTAATTTTTTAAAAAGCAAGATAAATTGCGGTTCTCCTAGGTTCATGGTATGATAGCAACGGAATAAATGGAGGTGAGACGATGCGCAAATGCCCCACTTGTGGTAAAGAAGCTCGCGAGGATATCGTTTACTGCACGTCGTGTGGTACTAAACTTGTCCATGAGCCCCTAGCTACCGAGGTTCCTAAGACGCCTAGGAAACCTCGACTGCGAAATGTGGCTTTATTTTTAGCTTTTGTATTGGGCGGTTTTGGTTTGCATCATCTCTATCTTGGTAATAAGAAAATGTTTTATATTCAATTGGGATTATCCGTGTTGAGTTTTGGCGTTCTTCTGATTCCAGTCATTATATGGGCCATTGTTGAAGGCATTATTCTTGCCCGCAATCCCCATCCTGCCGATGCCTGGGGACGCCCTTTAGTATGGGAGGAACATGAATAGTGGAACGCAGAACCGTACGTCCTTTTGAGGCCCCGCAACGCATTGATAAATATTTGCGGAAATGCTATCCCGCCCTTCCGTTATCCTTTTTTTATCGTCTGTTTCGAAAAAAAGACATTAAGGTCAATGGAAAAGCCGTCGATGCCTCTTATTTGGTGCAACCTGACGATGAGGTATTCATCTATGCCAACCTCCAAGATGAAGCCCCTCTTATCGAACGTTCCTATGAAACACTACCTATTACATTTCGAGTGGTGTATGAAGATGATCAGTTATTGATTGTGTCCAAACCAAGTGGATTGTTGGTGCAGGCCGACAGTGAGCAACAACGAGATACCTTGGCTAATCAAGTATTGGCCTATTTTTCTCGACGTGGTCAAGACTTTTCCCTCGCTAGTGGCTATGTTCCGGCTCCTGCCCATCGGTTGGATCGCAATACGGCGGGATTGGTGTTGATTGGCAAGAACCTTCAGGTTCAACAACAATTGATGAAAGCCTTTAAAACGAGGGAAGGAATCCGTAAGTACTACTGGGCTTTGGTCAAAGGAATTGTTACGCAATCAGGTGAAATTAACCTTGCTTTATCGAAGGATTCGTCGGAAAATGAAGTACGGGTTGATTCTCATGGATTGCCCGCAAAAACCCTCTATCGCCCTTTCAAACACTACGGGGAGAATTCCTTGCTTGAGGTCGAAATCATTACAGGTCGCACCCATCAAATCAGGGTGCATCTTGCGGCAAGTGGGATGCCCATCGTTGGCGATCGCAAATATGGAGACTTTGAGTGGAACCGAAGATTCTATCATCATTTCAAGTGGAAACATCAATTTCTGTTTGCTTCACGAATTTCTTTTCATTTTATCGACGGTCCATTATTGTACCTAAATCATAAGGAGTTTTCTGATTTCATGCCCCCAGAAGCTCAAAAAGTACTTGATTTCTTAGGGAGTAATGCCTTTTCAATGAAAAAATAAGTGTGCTATAATAAGACAAACGGTGGTGATAAATATGTTTGATCTTTTTCGCCTCGATGTCTTGCTTGCACTCTTTGTGATTGTTGTGATCATTCGTTCCGCTTTCTGGAACCAACGTCGGATTGGGGTGCAGTTTCTCACGTTCCTCATTTGTCTAGGCCTTGTCGGCGCCCCTTTATTATTGAACCTTGGGGGAGTTCTTGACTTGGTTGTGGCCCAATTGGATGCCTTTGGAGTGGTATGGTTTTGGAATCAAGTTCCCGAAGCCTATCGTACCATCCAACTAACGCCCCTTTGGCTCTTGTTGTTTACAGTGGTTGTGACGTGGATTCTCTATCTTATTGTACGCTTCTTTGCGCTCCTGTTTGGCGGAAAAGAACGCCGTAAATATAAGAAGAACCCACATTATGCAACGGTCCACCATCCCTTGTTAGGCATTCTATTTGGAACCTTGCGGGCAGTAGTACTTGCCTATCTTGTATTATTGTTTATTCGTTTTACCTTACCGCTTACACAATTGGACTTGAGCGGTGATTTTGTGTACCAATTCTATTTGCAAATTGATGTGGTGGGCGACTTAATCAGCGATGCTGCAGCTGGTTTGCCGTTCCCAGTGTTTGGAGGTTAGTACCATGAAAGCATTGGATAAAACCGTCCTCTTATTCGAATTGTTGTTGGGGACCGATATGGCTCGAGTCAACGAAAAGATTGATCAAATTCATTTTAGCGATTTTTATGGTCGTGTCGTTCGAGTAGTGCCAACCTTAGCTCGCACGCAGCTCTTAGCGGATGTGGTTGAACGTTATCACCATATCGACCTCTATGGGATTTTATCGATTCAACGGGCCCTTGAAGTGGAACAAGAACTCGTCGAACTGGATCGTCGGATTCGTTTGTTGCCCACGATTAATCCTTATCTTGCCGA